>CAMMZE010000060.1 GCA_946529195.1 uncultured Lachnospiraceae bacterium | reverse complement strand
CCCAAGTCCTGAATGCGAAGCATTCATGGACTTACATGGTGCAGGGAAGGAATATAATGAAATTAATAAACATAGGATTCGGCAATCTTGTCAATGCGTCCAAGGTCGTTGCGATCGTCAGTCCGGATTCTGCGCCAAGCAAGCGAATTGTACAAACTGCGCGCGACGGCGGGATGGTCATTGACGCAACACAGGGCAGGAGGACACGGGCGGTCATCATTATGTCAGATGATCATGTGGTACTGTCTGCACTACTTCCCGAGACGATTGCAGCCAGACACCAGGGAAAGGAAGCGCCGGAGTCTGCTCTGCGCGCGGAAGAGGAAGAAGAGGATGAATGAGCCGAAAAGAGGCGTAGTCACGGTGATCTCCGGGTTCTCCGGATCCGGAAAAGGAACCGTGGTGAAAAAGATCATGGAAAAGGATCCCGACAGATTCTGCCTGTCAGTCTCTGTGACGACCCGCAAGCCGCGCGAGCATGAAGTGCACGGGATCGACTATTTTTTCATCGATCAGGAAGAATATGACCGGATGGTCAGGGAGGGACGTCTTCTGGAGCATGCTGAGTATGCAGGAGGATGTTACGGCACTCCCAGAGATTTCGCGGAAGAGCATCTGGCGGCGGGGCGCGATGTGATCCTGGAGATTGAGCAGCGCGGTGCCTTTCAGGTCAAGGAGATCCTGCCGGATGCGGTTCTGATTTTCCTGACAGCACCTTCAGCCGATGATCTGGTTGCCAGACTTCGCGGAAGAAATGAAACAGAAGAGTTTATCGCCAAAAGGATGGCCAAGTCCGTCCAGGAGGCTGCCAATATCAGCAGGTATGATTATCTGGTGATCAACGATACGGTAGAGAATAGCGTGAGCGATATCTGCAGGATTCTTGACAGCGAGCGGCTGCATACAGATGACTGCAAAGATCTGCGCACTATGTATCATGAAGACTTTATTTCCGGCATGCAGGAGCAGCTGGAGGCATATAGAAAGGAAGAACTATAATATGTTACACCCGTCTTATCTGGAATTAATGAATGCTGTAAATGCCAATTCGGAAAGTAATGATGGAAAGCCCGTCGTTACCAGCAGATATTCCATCGTCGTTGCAGCAGCGCAGAGAGCCAGACAGCTGATCGAGGAGGAAGTGCAGGATGCAGATAACTATGTGATCAGCAAACCCCTCTCCACTGCAATCGGGGAACTGATGGATGGAAAGGTTACCATTATTCCCGGCGATGATAATTATCCTGACTTTACAGAGAGCGCAGTGATGCAGACTGCCTACGGTGCTTCTGTATCCATTGACAGTGACAGTGATGAGTCTGAGTCTGAGGAAGATGAAGATTATACAGACGATGAAGAGTCTTTCGATGACGAAGAGGAGTCCTTTGATGACGAATCTTTCGATGACGAAGACATGGACGAAGAGCCGGAGGAGTTCTGAGCGGATGGAAGCAGGGATTCAGAACCATAGAGAAGCGCTTGTGACGGAGGAGCTTACAGCAGAGCGTGTCGGAAGCGGACTGCTTCCGGTTTATGCAACCCCTTGCATGATCGCACTGATGGAGCAGACCTGCGCGGAAAGTGTGCAGCCCTTTGTCGGCGAGGGAGAGGGAACTGTAGGTACATCCATCGACATCAAGCATGTGAAAGCTACCCCGGTCGGCATGAAGGTCCGCTGCGAGAGCATTCTCAAAGAAGTAAATGGAAAAAAGCTGGTCTTCGAGGTGCAGGTATTTGATGAAAAGGGCCTGATCGGGACAGGTATTCATAAACGGGCTGTGATCAGCAATCAGAAGTTTATGGATGCACTAATGTAAAATATTGACAGAATCTGCAGTGAGGAATGCTATGCGTTCCTCACTGTGGTGCGAATGATATCAACTGAGTATGGTATGTTTGGATATGTAACGATCAACAGCAATGAGCTGAAAGAGGGCGAAGCAGGCAGATACCGGGCTTACTATTGCGGCCTTTGCAGATCTCTGCACAAGAGCTATGGCAGAGTCGGACAGGTTACCCTGACCTATGATATGACCTTTCTGGTGATTTTGCTGACTTCTCTCTATGAGAAGGAACTCTCGCTGATCAGTTCCAGATGCATCGTTCATCCTGCCAGCAAGCATGACATGCTCTGCGGTGTATTTTCTGAGTATGCCGCGGATATGAATATCATGCTCAGTTACTACAATCTGCTGGATGACTGGCGCGATGAGCGCAGAGTTCTGAAAAAAGCGGCAGCCATGCTGCTCTCCGGCAGGATGAAAGAGCTTGCTGTTAAGTATCCCAGACAAAATGCTGCCCTGGAGCGGTATATGCGGGAACTTCTTCAGATAGAAAACAGTGGGGAAGATGATCTTGAAAAAGCAGCTGTGCTGACAGGAGAACTTCTGGCAGAGATCTTTGTATTTGAAGAGGATGTCTGGGCCAGGCTGCTGCGCAGGATGGGAATGTACCTGGGCAAGTTCATCTATCTGATGGACGCTTTCGAGGATGTGGACCGGGACATTGCCGGCGGAAGCTACAATCCGCTCAAAGGGCTCCGGGACCGTGAAGACTTCCCGGATCTGTGCAGGGATATCCTGATGATGCAGATGGCAGAGTGCTGCAGGGCTTTTGAACAGCTCCCGCTGGAGCTGGATGTAGGGCTGCTGCGCAATATTCTCTACTCCGGGGTCTGGGTCAGGTTTGCGGCAAAGTACAACAAAATGCATGAAAATGAGGAAGATACATGAGAGATCCTTACGAAGTGCTCGGCGTAAGCCGGGATGCAGGGGATGATGAGATCAAGAAAGCTTACCGGAAGCTGAGCAGGATGTATCACCCGGACGCCAATATCAACAATCCGAATAAGGCGGCCGCGGAGGAGAAGTTCAAAGAAGTGCAGGAAGCTTATGATCTGATCATGAAGCAGCGTGAGCAGGGAACAGGCTGGGATTCCTACAGCGGACAAAGCAGCTACGGTTCTTATGGCGGTTATGGCGGTTACAGCGGTTCCTACGGCGGCACCTATGCCGGACAGGGTTCTCAGGGATACCAGAGCCAGGATGATCTCAGATACCGGGCGGCAGCCAATTATATCAATGCAGGCTCCTATGCGGAAGCCATCAATGTACTGGAGACCATTGAGAACCGGACAGCCCAGTGGTATTATATGAATGCAGTCTGCTGCGCCACACTGGGCAGGAATGTGCAGGCCCTGGAGCATGCCAGAACTGCGGCATCCATGGAGCCGGATAACATCCAGTACAGGATGCTTCTGTCCAGATTGGAAAACTCCGGACAGTGGTATATGGACCGGGGCAATTCTTACGGGATGCCCAATATGAATTTCGGGGATGCCTGCTGGAAGCTGATCTGTCTGAATGTAGCCTGCAACTGTCTGTGTCCGGGTTCATTCTGTTGTGGAGGGATTTAAATGAGAGAAGTGGAACTAAATGGAAAACGTATGACTTCCGAGACCCTGGCCAGGGAGTATCTGTTCGATATGTTCGAGTTCCCGGAGTTTTACGGGGCAGATCTGGAAGCAATCTATGATGCTCTGGCTGATATCACAGAAGAGACCCGTGTATCTATCATCAACAGAGAATATATGGAAAACACATCTTTTGGATCCCGGCTGATCTGGGTGTTCGAGGATGCAGCCAGTGATAATGATAATCTTACGCTGGCATGGACAGAAGAAGAGCTCAGGGAATATGACTGATTATCATTTTATCGTGAACCGCCTGTCCGGAAGCGGGGCCTGTCTGGCCAAGTGGGAAGAGGCGGAAAGCTATTTGAAAGAGGAAAAGATTCCCTACAGCGTTCACTTTACGGAGAGCGAGGCAGATGCGGTCCGGATTGTATCTAAGCTTACCGGTCCGCAGCAGCCGGCCTGCCACCTGATCATCATTGGAGGCGACGGTACTCTCAATTCTGCCGCACAGGGGATCGTCTGTATGGAAAAGACGCGTTTTTCCTGTCTGGCAGGCGGGTCAGCCAATGATTTTGCAAAAGATATGGATCTGAGCTGCGACACCGAAGAGGCGCTGGATGCAATTTTTCACAGCCCGCGGGAACGCTCGCTGGACTACGGAGAAATGGTCTGTAAGAGGGCGGATGGCAAGCCATTCCGGCGAAGATTCCTGATCAGCAGCGGAATCGGATTTGATGCGCAGATTTGTGCGATCGCGGACAGAAGTCATGCCAAAAAGCTGCTTGGAAAACTGGGACTGGGCAGTTTCATCTATGTGAGCATCGGGATCTTTCTGATGCTTTTCGGAAGATATGGAAGAGCCCGGATCCGGGTTGATGACGGGGAGGATTTTAAGATCCCGCTTTTCGTATTTGCGGCGATGATTCATAAGTTTGAAGGCGGAGGCTTTGCATTCTGTCCGGATGCGGATCCGTCAGACGGCTGGCTGGACCTGTGTATTGCCAGAAAAATGCCGGCCATCAGAACCCTTTACGCATTTCTGCAGATTATAAAGGAAAAACACGGCCGTCTGCCGGAAGTAGATATCCTGCGCTGCAAAAAGGCACAGGTAAAGACTTCCCGCCCGGAGTGGTTCCACATTGACGGGGAGACGCCGTTTCGAACAAATGAGATCCGTTTTTCGGTGAATAACGGTCTGCATTTTATATATTAGTAATCTATAATCCAGGAAGGAGTCAGGCAGGAGACTGCCGCTATATTATGGCAAAACAAAACGATACAATCAAAAAAGGTGAAGAAGAAAAACAGACTGAAAAAAAGCTGACACGCTATGATATGAAGATGGAGCGCAGAAGACAGCAGGAGCTGAAAAAGGCGCGCAACCGTAAGATCACGATCGGCGTGACAGCAGCAATCGTTGTGTGCATCGTCGCTGCAATCGGCGCTAAGATCTATGGCCGTTACCAGGAAGTAAACGGTCCTTATATCACCGTCGGCAGCCATGAGATTACCAAGGGAGAGTTTGATTATTATTACAACAACAGCTACTATTCCTATGTAAACACATACGGCGATTATATTTCCTATTTCGGACTGGACACCACCAAGCCCCTTGACCAGCAGCAGTATTCTGATACACAGACATGGAAGGATTACTTCGAAGAGCAGGCAGTCAACCAGATCAAGATGATCTATGCTCTGAAAGATGCCGGCGAGGCGGAAGGCTTTACTTATGATACGGCAGAAGATGTTGAGACCAATCTGCAGACATTAGCAGATGCGGCAGACAGTGCCGGCGTGAAGGAAGCGGATTATGTGACCGCACAGTTTGGCGAGTATGCCAAGATTGATAAGATCAAACAGTATTTTGCTGATTCTGCCTATGCGGGCGCTTATTATGAGAAGATCGATGGCGAGATCGAGATTTCTGATGATGAGATCAAGACCTATTATGAAGAGAACAAGTCCGACTACGATTCTGTAGATTATCTCATGTGCGAGATCGACGCGGACATTCCGGAGGACGAGGCTGAGGAAGCCGGTGCGGAAACTGCTGAGACAGAGGCTGAAACGGAAACCATGTCTGAGGAAGAGGCCGCTGCCAAGGAAGCTGCTGAGGCCGAGGCAAAGGAAAAGGCTATGGCTGAGGCCGGCAAGAAGGCAGAAGCTATGCTGGCAGAGGCTGGCAGCAAGGACGCTTTCATGGCAGCTTATGAAAAGTACGCAACCGATCCCGAGATGACAGCAGAGCATATCGGCGCATCCAAATCTACGATTGCCAGCACTGAAGTTTCCAGCTGGCTCTTTGATGAGGCGCGCAAGGCCGGCGATACTACCGTGATCGAGTATGCGGACGGAGACTGCTGGTATGTTCTTCTTTTCGAAGACAGGTATCTGAAACATGAAAAGACCTTTGATATGCGCCATATCCTTGTAAACTTCGAGGAAGAGGATACGGAAGAAGCAGCTGATTCCGCAGCAGAGACGGAAGAGACAGAGGTTTCTGAGGAAGCCAAGGCAGCTGCCAAGGCTGAGGCTGAAAAGATTTACCAGGAGTGGAAAGACGGCGAGGCTACAGAGGACAGCTTCGCAGAGCTTGCCAACACCTACAGTGATGATACCGGATCCAATACCAATGGCGGACTTTATGAGCAGGTTTATGAAGGCCGTATGGTAGCGCCTGTCAATGACTGGATCTTCGATTCTTCCAGAAAGGCCGGTGATACAGGCCTCGTTGAGAGTGAATACGGCTGGCACATCATGTACTTCGTGGGTGAAAATGCTGAGAGATGGCAGGTCAGCATCGAAAATATGCTGCATTCCAATCAGATTCAGGAGAAGGTGAATGCCCTCACAGAGGCTCTGGAAGTAAAGGATGCCAAAGGCGTTCTGAACTATCTGAAGCAGCAGGAGGCGGAGACTGCTTCTGAGACCGAGACCGGAACAGAGACTGCCTCTGAGACAGAAACTGAAAAATAATACAAAAAGAGGACAGCCCTTTTGCGGCTGTCCTCTGTGATTTACATATCAGA
>CAMMZE010000059.1 GCA_946529195.1 uncultured Lachnospiraceae bacterium | reverse complement strand
AATCTTGACGCCGGAGCTGTTTGTATGATAGAGTGTTATTGCACAGGTATCCTTTCCTGCAGGAGAGGTTGAAAAAGGAAACGGGTGAAAATCCCGTGCGGAGCCGCCGCTGTATTTGGAGAGCAAAGGCCAATGTGTCACTGGTTGAAAGACTGGGAAGACGGCCGGAGCGATGACCCATGAGCCAGAAGACTTGCCTGCGTTTTATCCATTTGTTCCACGGTTTTTTTGGAATACGGATTTCGGATGTTTTTTTGGTGCGAAAAACGGTCTGCACTCGTTTATGGCGAGGGCAGACCGCTTTTTATTTATGCAGTAAAAGTACCGGAGCGGCAGCTTGTTCAGTACAGCCCGGAGCGATCCGAACAACTATCTGTTTTCCTATACAACCTGTAGATGACAGGTGGGACAGAAACGATGAGCCGCAGTGCCGTATGACGGAGAAGTGGTCCTGAATACGCAGAAGAGGTGTCTGTGTGAAAATATCAGCAAACTGTTAAGCAGAAGAGGAGAAAAGAACATGAAGAAAAAGGTGTCTTTAATTCTGGCAGCAGCCATGCTGTCAACCACGCTTTTTGCCGGGAACGCATGGGCGGACGATGAGAAGGTGCTGACCTTTGGGTGTCAGATGTATTCGGACGGTCTGATCAATCCGGCTTCTCAGACAAACACCGGCTGGAACTGCATGCGATTTGGTGTCAGCGAAGCCCTGTTCAAGTTCAACGACAACATGGAGATTGAGCCGTGGCTGGCAGAATCCTATGAGGTCAATGAGGATTCCACTGTCTGGACCATCAAGATCCGTGACGGGGTCACCTTCTCCAACGGCACAGAGATGACGGCCAGCAAGGTCAAGGAATCCCTGGACTGGGTCCGCGAGGAAGGCCAGAACGGATCTGCCAATCCGCAGAAGTTCCTGGCTTTTGAAGCAGAGGTAGAGGCCGATGATGAAGCAGGCACCGTTACCATTACCCTGCCCCAGCCCGACTACAACCTGACAGGTAATCTGGCTTACCCCACCATGGCCATCATCGATGTAGCTGATACCGAGGATTTTGATACGGCTGTTATCGGCACAGGCCCCTATATGGTGGAGTCCCACACAGACCTGGTAGGCTTCACCATGGCCAAGAACCCCAATTACTGGGATGGCGAAGTTCCCTATGACAAGGTAGAGATCACTTTCATGGGCGATGCTTCCGCAAAGGCCAATGCTCTGCAGGCAGGACAGGTGGATCTGGTCGAGAACATCACCAATGTCGCAGATCTGCAGAAGCTGCAGGAAGATGATAATTATACGGTTGATATCGCCTCCGGCGTGCGCTGCGGATTCAGCTGGATAAACTTCAAGGGTATACTGGGCAATGACGCTCTGCGCAAGGCTATGTTGATGGCTATTGACAATGAGACCATCTGCGGATCCAACACCATCGGCGGTCTGTATACGGCCGGCTTCTCAGTGCTTCCCAGCACCCTTGCCTACGGCTATGACGAGCTGAACAATCCCTATGCGTATGATCCGGATGCCGCTGCCGCTCTTCTGGATGAGGCCGGCATTGTGGACACCAACGGTAACGGGATCCGTGAGATTGACGGCGTGGATATCAACCTGCGCTATTCCTCCTATGAGAACCGCCTGCTCAACGATTTCTCTGATGCCCACACCCTGTATCTGAGCCAGATCGGCATCGGCGTAACCTCTGCCTACGGTTCTTCCGATGACTGCTGGAATGATCTGGTTACCTTTAACTATGATCTGGACAACAACAACTGGACCACGGTGGGTAATGGCGATCCCACAGAATACATGGCCAACTGGTATGGCCCCAGCGGATCCAATTACTGCGGCTATCAGAATGATGAGTATGATGCCCTGTATGAGACCTTTATTGAAACCGCAGATACCGAGACCCGTGCGGATCTCCTGAAGCAGATGCAGCAGATTCTGATCGATGATGCCGCTGTCATCGTGGATGGCTATTACAACAGCTCCATGGCTTACTCCAAAAATGTCGGGTATGCCCACATACACACCGCTGATTATTACTGGATTACCACTGAGATCGTACCGGCAGAGTGACAGCCGGCCGATCTGGCAACCTGAGACAGAAACCGGGCGTCCGGAGGTTTGTCTTGCCTCCGGACGTCTGCGCCGGTTCCGGATGAGCCGGCTGGTTTTGCAATGAAAATAGGGGAAGGAGCGAAGAACATGGGCAGAAAGCAGATCGTATCCAGATTGCTGCAAATGCTGATTGTTCTCATAGGTATCAGCATCATTACTTTTTTGCTGACCTATATATCACCCGGTGATCCTGTGCGCAATATGTACCTGGCGCAGGGACTGATGCCGGACGAGGAACAGGTGGAAATGCAGCGGGAAGAGATGGGATTGAATGATCCCTTTGTCACCCAGTATGTCCGCTGGCTGGGCAACTGTCTGAGGGGGGATTTCGGCACATCCTTTTCTCTCGGGAAACCTGTAGTGACACTGCTTCTGGCACGGCTTTGGCCCACGCTGAAGCTGGCGCTGATGGCAATGGTGCTGATGCTGCTGATTGCGGTGCCTCTGGGTGTGCTGTCGGCTGTTTATCATGATAAACCTGTTGATTATATCGTAAGAGCCATCACTTTCTTCGGCGTCTCAATCCCCAATTTCTGGGTAGGCCTTCTGCTGGTGCTCCTGTTCTGTGTGCGCCTGCGTCTGCTGCCGGTGGTATCTTCGGGAGGCGGCTTTAAGGACATGATCCTCCCGGCCGTCACCCTGGCCGTGGCCATGTCTGCGAAATATACCCGACAGGTGCGCACGGCGGTACTGGAAGAGCTGCACTCTGATTACGTGACCGGCGCCCAGGCGCGGGGTGTCGCCTATTGGAAGATTCTGTGGGGCAATGTATTTCCCAACTCCCTGCTTCCGCTCATCACCATGCTGGGACTTTCCATCGGCTCACTGTTGGGAGGCACCAGTGTCGTGGAGGTTATCTTCTCATATCCGGGATTGGGCAATCTGGCTGTTTCAGCCATCACTTCCTATGATTATTATCTGATCCAGGGATATGTGCTCTGGGTGGCTGTCATATATATGCTGATTAATCTTCTGGTGGATATTTCTTATAACTATATTGATCCGCGCATGAGACTGAGGCGGTGAAGCATATGGAGAGAAAGCGCTTTATTCAAAAATATCCGGTATTTGTAATTTTTGCGATTCTGGCGGTTTTGCTGGTGCTTGCTGCCATTTTTGCCCCTGTGCTCTCCGGCGGCGTTGATCCGACGGCCGGCAATCTGGCAGATTCCATCATGCCGCCCAGCGCCGCGCATCCCTTCGGAACGGACAAGATGGGACGTGATATCTTTGCCCGTGTGCTTTACGGTGCCAGAACCTCCCTGTCCTCTACCTTTATTCTGGTGGGCGTTATTTTTGTCATAGGGTCTTTCCTGGGCATTCTGGCGGGCTATTTCGGCGGAATGGTGGATGCTGTGATCATGCGTATTGCTGATATGATGATTGCTTTCCCGGGTCTTGTGCTTGCCATTGCCGTGGCAGGTATTCTGGGCGCAAGCACCAAAAATGCCATCATCGCCATTGCGGTTGTCACCTGGCCCAAGTATGCCAGGCTGGCACGAAGCCTGGTCATGAAGATCCGGCACACGGATTTTGTGGCAGCCGCCACGGTCACCGGCTCCAGAACCCCGTATATGCTGTGGAAATATATGCTGCCAAATGCCATCACCACACTGGTGATCACGGCCGCTACAGATATAGGCGGAATGATGATGGAGCTGGCTGCCCTGTCCTTCCTGGGCTTTGGTGCCCAGCCGCCAAGTCCGGAGTGGGGTTCCATGCTGAATGAGGGACGCAACTTCATGCAGTCTGCCCCCTGGCTGATGATTTTCCCCGGACTTGCGATCTTTGTCACAGTTGTCATTTTTAATATGCTGGGCGATGGGCTCCGCGACATTCTGGATCCGCACAGCGACGAGGGGAGGTAAGTCAGATGGCATTACTTGAAATCAGCCATGTGGATATTTCCTACGGCAGGCAGCTGACGGTCAGAGACTGCTCCATTTCCCTGAATCAGGGCCAGATCTGCGCGATTGTCGGCGAGAGCGGCAGCGGAAAGACCACTGTCATCCGGGCAGTCATGGGTTTGCTTCCGGGAAAAGGGCACGTGTCCGCCGGAGAGATCAATTACGACGGCCGCAGCCTGCTCTCTCTGGACACCAAAGCATGGCGTTCCCTGCGGGGACATGATATTTCCATGATCTTTCAGGATTCCGGCGCCATGATGAACCAGACCCGGCTGATCGGGAAAAGCTATGTGGAGTATATCCGCACCCATGAAAACATATCTGCTGACGCAGCCTGGAAAAAGGGAGCCGAGATGCTGGGACGGATGCGGCTGCCGGACCCGGACCGCATCATGCATTCCTATCCGTTCCAGCTGTCCGGCGGACAGCGGCAGCGCGTGGGCATTGCCATGGGCATGACCTATGAACCAAAGCTCCTGCTGGCCGATGAGCCGACCAGTGCGCTGGATGTGACTACCCAGGCCCAGATCGCCAGGCAGATGATGGAACTGCGGGATGAATACGGTACTGCGATCATCATTGTCACACATGATATAGGACTGGCTGCCTACATGTCAGACTGGCTGGTGGTGATGAAGGATGGGCAGATCGAGGATCAGGGCAACAGGGAATATATCCTGGAGCAATCGGAGAATGCCTACACGAGAAAACTGATCGGAGCGGTACCATCACTCGGAGGGAAACGTTATGTTTGATGAAAAGGATCTGCTGGTGGAAGCAAAACACATTACCCGCCGTTTCCCCACAGCCGGCGGCCGGGAGCTGGTTGCCTGCAATGATGTCAACCTGAAACTGTACAAAGGGCAGACCCTGGGGCTGGTGGGGGAGTCCGGCTGCGGTAAGAGTACTTTTATGCGTTTTCTGGTCTGGCTGGACAGACCGTCAGAGGGAGAAATCTGGTACAGGGGAGAGGATATAACCCGCATAAAGGGAGCGCACCTGCATGACATGCGGCAGCATATCCAGATGGTCTTTCAGGATCCTACGACCTCATTCAATCCGAAGATGAAGGTACGGGACATCGTCTGCGAACCCCTGCTGAACTACGGAAAAATCAAAAGGAGCCAGCGGGACGCCAAGGCGCGGGAACTCTTGCGCATGGTGGAGCTGCCTGAGGATTTTGCTGACCGCTTCCCCCACAACATGTCCGGCGGACAGCGCCAGAGGGTAGCCATCGCCAGAGCGCTGGCACTGGAGCCTGAGATCATTGCAATGGATGAGGCCACCAGCGCGCTGGATGTTTCGGTCCAGGAAACCATTATCGAGCTGATCACAAAGCTGCAGAGGGAAAAGAATCTGACAATCTGCTTTGTCTGCCACAATCTGGGACTTATCCAGTCCTTTGCCCATCAGATTGCCGTGATGTATCTGGGCAATGTGGTAGAGGTCATGCCGGGAGACCATATGGAGGCGGTCTGCTGCCATCCTTACTCCCGGGCACTGATTAATTCCGTTTTCGACACGAAGATGGACTTTTCAAAGAAAATAGAGCCCATCAAGGGAGAACCGCCCAGCCCGCTGGATGTGCCGCGGGGATGTCCCTTCCAGGATCGGTGCGATAAATGTATGCCGATCTGCAAGGAGAAAAAACCCGTTTTGACTGAAATGGAACCCGGCCATGAAATTGCCTGCCATCTGTTTGGAAAGGAGGCATAATCATTGATGAAATATAGGAAATGCAGCCTGGTCCGGCGCCTGCTGGCCATGTGCCTTGTCCTGACTTTCCTGTCAGGCTGTGCATCTAAGGCAGATCAGTCTCAGCCTGCCGCGGAAGGGACAGAAAGCTATGTCCCGGCAGATATATCCCCCCACAAGCTGGGGGTGATCGTATATAATACCCAAAATGATGAGGTGCAGGGCTTCCGATCCTATTTGGAGGACTATATTGCTTCAAATTTTGAGATGGTCAGCTTTGTGTACTCCGGCTCGATCTCTTCCGAGGAAGAGGAACTGGATTTTATCCGGAAGGCATGTGATGACGGTGTGGAGGGCTTTCTGTCTTTTCTGTCCCATGATCTGGAGGCAGAGGTGGCGCTTTGCGAGGAAAGGGGCGCCTACTACCTGCTGGCATCCGGAACAGTATCATCGGAGGCATTTGAAGCGGTGGAGGATAATCCCTGGTTTCTCGGCATTTTCGGACCGGGGAAGCCCTTCGAGTTTGAGGCCGGCGCGGATATGGCCAGGTATTTTATCAGGGAAAAGACAGGAAACCGGTATTTCATTATGAGCGGCGGGGCAGCCGTGGGAAATGAGATGCACTATCAGCGCACTCTGGGCATGCTGGATACGATTGCCAATGCCTACGGCGTCAGTTTTTCTATGCCCCGCGAAGAGATGGCTGCTTCTGAGGATCCTGTGACAGAACAGAACGAACGGGTGACGGTAACCGTCTGTCCCGGTTATGTGCGTTTTCCGGAGTCTCTGGAGATTATCCGCCAGTCTTTTACCGGCGG
>CAMMZE010000058.1 GCA_946529195.1 uncultured Lachnospiraceae bacterium | reverse complement strand
CCGATCACATAGGTCTTGTAACTGGAATCTTCATTTACCGTGCAAAGTCCCATCTCCTGTCCCCATATATAGGAGCAGGCACAGGAGACAACTCCCATGCGGTAAGCATTGCTCCCTGTATATTTGCTGCGGTTCGGATCACTGTCTCTGTTTGCGCCGGGAAGATCTGAAAATACATAGCTGTTTTCTGCATACCCCTTTTCAAAAGACTCCCAGCCAAACTTAGATGCTCCGGGAGCTCCGTCGCTGTAATAAAGGATCTTGCGGATAAGTGTGCCGTCGATTGTCCTGCCGCCGTAGCTATAGTCCTTATTTTTGTCATAAACCTGCTGAACAATGTAGTCAACATCCTTGCCGCCGACATCTGTAAAATCGTAAACTCCGCAAACATAATTGCGTGTTCCGGAGGCGGAAGCATACATGCCGCGGCTGGCGGCAATATTGCCGCAGAAGCCGGTGTTTCCGTTGATCCGAAAGGTATATTCCGCCAGATAATCGCTGCCGGAAGCAGAAACTGCCGGTCCGACATTGTAACCGCCATTTAACTTGACGCTGCTGCCCGCCTTAATGGTATCCGCAGAAATGTGAAAGAGACCGTCGTCCTCTGCATAGCCCGCTTCCCAGGCAAGCGGATCCGTTACCTCATCCGGCATAAATACCTGAGAAGCCTCCCCAAGGCCGTCTGCTCCATAAAGGCAGACATAGCCGCTGACCAGGGCTGCCGCTTCAGAAGTTGAACCTGCGCTGCAGAAACAGTCAATTGCCTTGCCGTAATTGGAATGGGGCCGGATGGCTCCCTGGCTGTCGCAGGCTCCGATCGTCAGAACCTCTTCGACGTTGCCAGGGCAATACATCTCCGCTTCCAGCCCGTTATTGCCTGCTGCGCAGACCACGCAGATTCCCTTCTCTGCCGCATCGCGAAGCAATGACCTGAAGCCTTCCATCTGGCCGGCATCTTTCGCCGAAACGCATAAGCTGATCACATCTGCATTGCTTTGCATGGCATAGGATACAGCGGAATACAAATTGGAAACCAGACCTGTGCCGCTGCCATCCAGCGCCTTCAGGGAGACGACAAAGGCCTTCCCTCCAGATGCCTGCCGGATCAGATGGTTCATCTGTGATCCATGGCCATTGGTATCCCCGATTCCCTCGCCGGTCAGGTCTGCCTGAATATCCGCCTCATCCGCTCCGGTGTCAATCAGGATAACCAGGCTTTTCCCCTGCCTGTCCGCCTGCTCTCTCCACAGGTCCGGTCTGATCGATCCGGTCTCTTTCTCAAGTGTCTGCCTGTCTGACTCTGACTGCATCACCATCTCTTCCGTCTCAGAAGAAACCTCTTCTGCAGCTTCTGCGGAGTCTGTTTCTGCAGGTCCGGCTTCCCTTTCCGTCAGAGTCTCTGATTCTGTTTCCGTCAAAGTCTCTGATCCCGTCTCCGGCAGGGTCTCCTGGTTCTTCTCCGTCTCTTCTGAGGCAGGAGCTGTTTCCGATTCCTGATCCGTCTCCACAGGGGCAGACTCCTCCTGCAGCGCATCCTGATCTGTACAGATCCCGATCACGGCATCACTTTCCGCGCTCTCGACACTGTCCATCCCGGCCAGAATGCCGGCTGCCGCCTGGCAGTCCTGCTGGCTGTCAAAAGACAGAATATATCCTCCTTCCAGCTCCATGCTGGCCGACGGATCCACGGCATCTGTGATGTCAGAATCCGTGCGCACGATCAGCCTGTTCTCCTCCGGAAATCCGGCAGGATCTGCTGCAGTCTTCTCCGGAATGCTGACAGACTCTGCTGCGGTCTCCTCCGGAATGCCGGCAGTTTCTGCTGCGTTCTCCTCAGGTGCCTGCCTTAACCCGCCTGCAGTCAATGTAACAACCGTTAAAGCGATCAGAAAAAGGACTGAAAGCCTCCTCCACAAGAATCTCATCATGTACTTACCTCCTTACAAACATGCTCTGCAGGCATCCGGCTTTCCTGGAATTATCTGATCTGCTCACTGCCGTAAACACAAAAAGACCGATGCGTCAAACATCAGTCTCTGGTAAACCTGCGGCAGTACCTGCAGCTGCCGCTGTATCGATGATCCCTGCGGAACCCTCTTTTTTCTTTTGTAAAGAGCCATGCATGATCCACTTCGAGAATGCATGGGTACAATTTTCTGTACTGATACTATACAACGCTTTCGCTTCCATGTCAAGACACTTCTTAGAATCTGTATAGCAACTCCTATTTTGATGTCCGGCTGTTTGATTTTTGTGGTATGATGCATTCAATATATGAGAAAGGACAGATCTGGAAATGAAAATCGGTCTTGTAATGGAAGGCGGCGCCATGCGCGGCATGTTTACCGCGGGTGTAACTGACGTCATGATGGAAAACGGCATAGAATTTGACAGTGCCATAGGCGTATCCGCCGGTGCCGCATTTGGATGTAATGTGAAGTCCCGGCAGATCGGCCGCGCCATCCGTTACAATAAACGTTTCTGCCGTGACTGGCGTTTCTGCAGCATACGGTCCTGGCTTCTGACAGGCGATCTCTACGGTGCAAAATTCTGTTATGAAACGCTTCCGTATCAGCTTGATCCTTACGATATTGATACTTATGCCGCCAATCCCATGGATTTTTATGTTGTTACAACAGATATGGATACCGGGAAAGCCCTCTACCACAACTGCCTCGAGGGAGGCGGTGATGACCTGCTCTGGATCCGTGCATCAGCTTCCATGCCGGTTGCTTCCCGCCCGGTCATTCTGCATGGCCGCAAGCTCTCGGATGGCGGCACTGCCAACGCTGTTCCTCTGGATTTTATGATACACAAAGGAATTGAGAAAAACGTTGTCATCCTGACCCAGCCGGATTCCTACCGCAAGGAACAGATGAAACACTTCAGCCTGATCAGACTTATGCTTGCCCGGTACCCGGCACTTGTCCGCGCCCTGGAAACAAGGCCTGCCCGCTACAATCGGAATATAGAATTTGTCCGGCAGCAGGAGGCAGCCGGGAATGCTTTTGTCATCCGTCCCGATGCTCCGCTGAATATCGGTTCCGTTGAGCATGATCCGGCAGAACTTGAACGTGTCTACCAGATAGGCCGTGAGGTTGCCCTTCGTGAGCTTCCCGCACTCCGTGAATTTATAGAAAAAAACAGAGGGCTTACCGAATAGTAAGCCCTTTGTTCATGCTGCCGGATGCAAACCCGGCCAGATCCACCGTCACCCTGGAAAAGCCGGCATCTGTCAGTTCTTTCAGCACGCTTTCCCGCATTTCTTTCTCAAAAAAGCGGTCCATATCCTCGGGAAGAAGTTCTATTCTGGCCATATCGCCGTGGATTCTGACACGCATCTGCCGGAATCCATGGTTAATCAGAAATTGTTCTGCCCGGTCTATCATTTTCAGCTTTTCTTCTGTGATTGTCTCCCCGTATACAAAGCGCGATGCCAGGCAGGCATAGGAAGGCTTCTGCCAGGTCTCCAGGCCCAGCTCATGCGACAAGGCACGGATCTCGGCTTTGGAGAAGGACAGTTCCTGCAGGGGACTTAAGATTTTCCTCTCTGCAACGGCCCTTGCCCCCGGTCGGTAATCACTCTTGTCATCCAGATTGGACCCTTCCGCGACCGCGGTGATTCCCATACTCTGTGCCATCTCGCGCACCTTGCCCAGCAGGGCCAGCTTGCAGATATAGCAGCGGTCATGCGGATTTTCTTTGACTCCATCCACATGCAATACATCGTAAGGCAGGATGATCTGACGGATCCCCTCTGCCTCACAAAAAGCTTTTGCTTCCTTCTGCTCTCTTTCCGGGATAAAACAGGATACGGCAGTGACCGCGATTACATCATCTCCCAGTGCGTCATATGCTGCTTTCAGGAGAAATGTGGAATCCACGCCCCCGGAAAAGGCAATCATCATACGCCCATAGGATTTCAAATGCTTTTTCAGAAGTTCATACTTAACAGCCAGTTCCTTTGAAATGCCTGTTTCAATCATTTCAATCACCTGCCTTTTATATTATCTTGTAAGCATCTCTCGGAGTTCACGGATTGTTTTACCGCTCTTGTCTGCAGCAGCCTTCAAATCAGCATATTCGGGCTTTTCTCTTTCCACTCCGTAGCCGGAAGAACGTTTGATCCGGATAGGACCATAGGGGGTTTCCTCTGTGCGAAAGCTCCGGTCCAGGACCATGCGCTCCATCCTCTGGATCCGGATGCCCAGCGTGGTTGTGTGGCGGAATATGAGCTCTGCCATCTTCTGCCTGTCTTCTTCCGCGCAGATCACGCAGAGCATCACAGCTGCCCGTGACTGTTTCATGCCGATCGGCACTGTATATACATCTTTGGCTCCATTCTCCATCAGAATGGTCTGCGCATAGGAAAGATCCTCTGCTGTGATATCGTCCATGTTGCAGGCCATATGGAGGATTTCATCCTTTTTGCTCTCTGTCTCTCCCAGAACCGCGCGGACCACATTGGCTGCCGGGAAATCCTTGGTACCCATTCCATATCCGATTGCGCTGATCTGCATCAGAGGCATCTGTGAAAACTCATCCGCAAAGTATTTCAGAAGAGCTGCGCCTGTCGGCGTGCACATCTCGCCTTCAAAGGCGCCTGCATATACCGGAATTCCCTCAAGAATCAGCGCTGTTGCGGGTGCCGGAACCGGAAGGATGCCGTGCATGCAGCGGACCTTACCAAAACCGGTATTGACCGGTGATGCCACAACGCGCTCAGGACTGATCTTCTCCATCAGGACTGCGCAGCCTGTAATATCTGCCAGGGCATCCATAGTGCCAACCTCGTGGAAATGGATCTCTTCCATGGTCTTGCCGTGTACCGTCGACTCCGCCTTCGCAATGATCTGATAAATATTTCTGACATCAGAGCGCACCTTTTCAGACACATTCAAGTGACTGATCATATGGTCGATGTGCGCCATGGAAGCATGGTGGTGATGGCCATGGTCATGATCATGCTCGTGGTCGTGATCATGGCAATGGTCGTGGTCATGGTCGTGGTCATGGTCGTGGTCGTGCTCGTGGTCATGCTCGTGGTCGTGATCATGGTGATGATCGTGCTCGTGGTCATGCTCGTGGTCGTGATCATGGTCATGATGATGGTCGTGATCATGGTCGTGATCATGGTCGTGGTCGTGCTCGTGATGATGATCGTGCACATCGTGACTGTGCTCTTCCTCACCATGTACAAAAACGCGGGCATGCTTGCCCTTGATCCCGCACTTTTCGTCCTCTTCTATCGCAATCTGGGTGCCGGGAATGCCGATGCTGTTCATCTGGCTCACAAAAGCTTCCCGCTCCTCCTCAGAAAGCAGGGAAGATAAGGCTCCCATCAGCATATCGCCGGCAATCCCCATGCCGCAGTCTAAAAATAATGTCTTCATTTTCTTCCTCCGCTTGTAAGTATTTATCAAGTCCCAAGTACGTCGATGCAAAGCATCGTGCTTTTCGCCCCCAAGTGCATCGATGCAAAGTTTCGTGCTTTTTGCACCCAAGTGCGTCGATGCTTTGCATCGCGCACTGTGGGCGGGCAGAGACGCTTCGCGTCTTGTCCGCCCACCCCACTGATAAGAGAGTCTGCTTATCTGAGCAAGCTCATAAGCATCCTCTCTTATCAGTGGTCTGGGTGCTGGCCCTTGAACATGTGGTTGATCATGCTGGCCTGGTAGGCGGCGCCAAAGCCGTTGTCGATGTTGACGACACTTACGCCGCTGGCACAGGAATTGAGCATGGACAGAAGGGCGGAGAGACCTCCGAAGCTGGCTCCGTATCCGACGCTGGTGGGTACGGCTATGACCGGGCAGTCCGCCAAGCCGCCAATCACGCTGGCCAAGGCGCCTTCCATACCTGCGATGACAACAATGACAGATGCCCCCATGATCTCGTCCATGTGATCCAGGAGTCTGTGGATCCCGGCAACACCGACATCATAAAGGCGTGTTACTTCATTGCCCAGAAACTGGGCTGTCAGAGCAGCTTCCTCCGCGACAGGAATATCACTTGTACCGCCAGTGGCTACCAGGATTCTACCGATACCATCCGCCTTAGGCATTTCACCGACGATGCCGATTCCCGACAAAGGCTCATAAAAGAGGTCATCAAAAGATTCTTTCAGGTAATCAGCTGCCTCCTGCTTCATCCTTGTGATCAGGACAGGGCCATCCTGCCTCTCCCGCATCAGCTGGGCGATCTTTAAAATCTGCTCTTTGGTCTTGCCTGCTCCGTAAATGACCTCCGGTGCCCCCTGCTGCAGGCTTCTGTGCAGGTCAATCTTGGCAAAACCGATATCCGCATAGGGCTGCTGCCGGATCTGAAGAAGGGCCTCTTCCGGGTTAACGCTGCCGTTTTTTACGCCTTCCAGAATATCTATCAATTCATTCTGTCTCATAGCAAATCCTCCAAGTCCTCCGCCTCGTTTCGCGGATTCTCATATACATGTCATATTTTACCATATTTATATCTTTTTCTACGACAATTCTTTATGCTATACTATTATAAACTTATACGAATATAAGTAATGTTTACTAACGGAGGTGTAACATGTCATTAATCAAAAAAACCCCGGGTACAGGCGGCGAGAAATACATTCCTTACGAAGAGCGTACCGGAAATGAATCGATCGTTTACTTTACCAGAGATCTGTCCGCAG
>CAMMZE010000057.1 GCA_946529195.1 uncultured Lachnospiraceae bacterium | reverse complement strand
CATCTTCGAGAGCGGCGTAGCATATTTCAAATAAAATGATATAACATGAGACAGGCAGGCCCTCCGGCCTGCCTGCATCATAAAAGAAACCTGCCGCATGACGCGGCAGGTTTCTTTTATAGGGGGGGACTTAAGAACCGTCCCCTGTCTCCTTTTAGGCTGCATCCTCAGGAAGATCGGATGTGCAGTGCGGGCACTTCTTAGCCATGATCGGGATCTCAGACTGGCAGTAGGGGCAAACCTTTGTGGTGGGCTCCGGTGCCGGCTCTTCTTTGCGCATCTTGTTCATGGTCTTTACGAACAGGAATACAACAAAGGCAAGGATGATAAATGAGATGACATTCTGGATAAAGCTTCCGTATGCGAATGCGGGTGCTCCAGCCTCCTGTGCTGCTGCAAGAGATGCGTACTCTTTGCCGTCCAGTGCGATGAACAGATCGGAGAAATTGATTCCTCCGGTGATAATGCCAAGGATCGGCATCAGCAGGTCATTGATTACGGAATTAACGATAGCTGTGAAGGCACCGCCAATGATGATGCCGACTGCCATGTCAAAAACATTACCCTTCAGTGCAAATTCTTTGAATTCTTTTAACATGTTGCTCTCCTTCTCTCTGATAAAAAATATATAAAACTACATTGTTCCCTTTATCAATCAGCCCGGTATTGTCAGTACCAGGGTCTCGATCCGGTTTCTGTCCATTTCTTTGACAGTCAGGACCATCTCTCCGAGCATGACTGTGTCTCCCTTGACCGGGATGTGTCCAAGTTCATGCATCACATGTCCGGCAATGGAATCATAGTCCTCTGACTCCAGGTTCAGATCAAAGCGCTCGTTGACATCCTCCAGTTTGGTATTGCCATCCAGCAGGAAGCAGCCCGGTGATATCTCGCGGATATCATCGGTTTCCTCTGCATCATACTCATCCCGGATCTCTCCGACGATCTCTTCTAGAAGATCCTCCAGAGTCAGGATGCCGGCAACCGCTCCGTACTCGTCCAGCACGATGGCGATGTTGATCGAATCTCTGCGCATGGAAGCCATCAGATCAGAAGTCTTTCTGAACTCATATGTGAAAAATGGCTTGCGCAGGAGCGCTCTCATATCAAAATCCTCGGGACTGCCGCTGTAGCAGAACAGGTCCTTGAGATTTAAAATGCCGATGATATGATCTTTGTCCTCTTCATAGACCGGAATCCTGGAATACTTTTCTCCCCGGAAAAGCGCTACCGTCTCCTCATATCCGGTCTCGACATCCAGAAATGTAACATCAATACGCGGCACCATGACATCACTGGCGACCGAATCCCCGAAGTCAACCACATTGGTGATCAGTTCTTTCTCATCGGACTCAATCACACCCTGTTCATGACCGACATCGACAACGGTCAGGAACTCGCTCTCTGTCATCGCCTGTCCATTGCCATCCGTTCGTATCCCCATCAGGCGCATCAGGCCGGAGGACAGAATATTGACCACATAGATTACAGGCGTCAGGATCCTGGTCAGCGCATAAATCGCCGGTGCCCGTGACAGGGCCATCTTCTCCGCATTGATCGTCGCGGCATTTTTGGGTGTGATCTCACCAAAGATCAGAATCAGGAGTGTCAGAATACCGGTCGCGATTCCGACCATGGTTGCGGTATTGACACCGATATTGATCTGCATAGCTGCCTTGGTCGCTAACATGGTAGAAAGCGAGGAAGCTGACAGATTCACAATGTTATTTCCAATTAAAATGGCACTCAGCATCTTCTGCTGATTGTCCTGCAGCTTGCCTACCAGCACTGCTCTCCGGTTTCCTTCCTCGGCAAGAGCCCGGATCCGAATCCTGCTGACACCGATGAGGGCGGTCTCAGAAGAAGAAAAATAAGCAGAAAGCGCCAGCAGAATAATCAGGGTGATGAGCTGCAAGGCGTCCCCCGAATCCAATATACCATCTCCTTTTTCAACATATAAATGCGGTACTGTAATTAGCTAATATTATAGACTATCCCTGTCCCATCGTCAAGATTTATGCCCCCTGCAGGATATGTTCTTACATATGCCTGTATCCGGTCATGCTCTAACATATGCCCGCATCCGGTCATGTTCTTACATACGCCCGCGGCCGGCCATGATTTCCTTCACAAAACGGGACATCTCCATTTTCTTCCCGTACCGTTCCTTCAGGGTGAAAATATACAGTTTTTCTTTTGCCCTTGTCATGGCAACATAAAAGAGCCGCCTTTCCTCCTCGATGTCACTTTCCAGCTGTGCCTTGTGATGAGGCGTAATGCGCTCATTGGCATCCGGGAGAAATACCAGATCATATTCCAATCCCTTGGCATGATGCATGGTCGCCAGGGTGACCGCATCTTCTCTCTTTCCCCTGCTCAGTCTGGCCTGGCGTTCCAGCTGTTCGCTGTAATCGCGGATATGGGCAAACCACTGATCCGCAGTCGGGAAGGCGCGGGCATCTTCCTGCAGCTCATCCAGCAGGCCCATAAGCTCCTCTTCATCCAGGCTTCGCTGACGGGCATATTCAGCAACAAAGCTGTCGTAACCGATTCCTCTCCGAATATAATGAACAGCCGCATAGGGGGTCATTTTCCCCAGCAAAGCAATATCATCCCTCAGCTTTACAACCCGTTCCCGGATCCAGGGCTGGCTGCCAAACTCCCCGGCCAGCTGACGAAGATCGACTTTGGCCGAAGTCAGCTTCTGCCGGCTGATATATCGTCCCGGTCTGTTGATGATCCGCAGATAATCGCTTCTGGCCACAGAACCTGCTGCGATCCGCATATAGGCAAAAATATCCTCAGAGATCCAGTGCCGGTAAAGGTTGGGGACACTATCCTGCATCTGAAAGGGAATACCTGCTTCCATCAGCTGCTCTAAAAAAGGCCTTGCCTGGGCCGCAGTCCGCATCAGCACTGCCATCTGCCCGTAAGGAGTGCCGGACTCATAGCCTTCCCGGATCAGTTCCGTGATCTTTTTCTGCTGCTCAGCAGGATTTTTCACCGCATAAACAGCAACCGGCTGCCCGGATTCCCGGCCTGAGCGGATCTCTTTGGGAAAGCGCTTTTTATTGTGCCGGATCAGGCACTGGGCCGCCTTCACGATTTCCTTTCTGCTCCGGTAATTGACATCCAGAACCACCTGAGCGGCATCCGGATAGTCCTTATTAAAATGCAGCATGATCTCCGGTCTGGCCCCCCGGAAGCCGTAAATGGACTGATCATCATCTCCTACGATAAACAGGTTATTTTCAGGGGCTGCAAGCATACGGACCAGACGATACTGGAGGGCGCTGATATCCTGAAACTCATCCACCAGAATGTAACGGAACTTCTTCTGCCAGGCCGCGAGGATATCCCGCCTGTTCTGAAACAGGTCGAAGGTTCTGGCCATCATATCCTCAAAATCGATCAGCCGCTCTGCCGCAAGAGCCCGGTTATAAGCCCGGTAGATCCTGCGAAACTCCTCTGCCCCGCAGGAGACGGCATAATAATGTCCGATATCATACAGGCTGCCCTTGACCCTGGCGATCTCGCCCAGCAGCGTCTCACACAGCTCATTGATATTTTCCCCGCCCATCTGCAGGTCCGCCAGGATCCCCCGCAGGATATCCCGCCTGCGGTCTTCCGTGACGATATTGTCCGCCGTATAGCCGCAGCTGTGCTTGAGAATGGTAAAAAAGACTGCATGGAAGGTCCCGAAACTGACCGGAAACTGGTCTCCCTTCATCAGAGAAACAAAACGCTGCCGCATTTCATCTGCGGCAGCTCTTGTAAATGTCACAACCAGTATCTCTGAGGGATTCACACCTGCCCTGCGGATCAGATAGCTGACCCGGTGGGTGATCACCATGGTCTTGCCGGATCCCGGCCCCGCCAGCACGATCATAGGGCCTTTCACATGTTCTGCAGCCCTGCGCTGTGAATCGTTAAGTCTCATCTTTTGTTTACTCCGCTGCCTGCTCCAGAGCCCTGACAGCAGTCTCAATCCTCTCAATGGAGGTCTCTTTTCCCAGGATCTGCATGATCTCTGTCGCTCCGCCGGGCGTCATCTGCTTACCGGAAAGGGCTACGCGGACCGGCCACATAACCTTGCCCACCTTGTATTCCTTCTTGGCAGCATATTCTTTCAGAGCCTCAAAAAGGGCATCGTTGGCAAAAGACTCCTGCTCTTTCAACAGAGGCAGAACCTCACGCAGGATTTCCAGAGAATTCTCCAGATTGGTCTTATTCTTTTTATTGACATACATCTGCAAATCATAATCCGGCACTTTTTCAATGAAATCGGCCTGATCGCGGATGTCCAGGAAGGTCTCGATCCTGGTCTGGATCAGGGAAGCCAGTTTGGCAAAATCCACATCACCGGTAATGAACTCCTTCATATAAGGCATGGCCTGCTTGCAGAACTCCTCCGGATCCATGCGCTTTAAGTACTCGCCGTTCATCCAGCGGAGCTTGACCATATCAAAGACCGCGGGAGCCTTGCCGATATGATGGTAGTCAAACTTCTTCACCAGCTCATCCAGAGAGAAGATCTCCTGATTGTCCTCCGGACTCCATCCCAGAAGGGCTACATAGTTGACAATAGCTTCCTTCAGGAAGCCCTGCTCCAGCAGGTCCTCAAAGGAGGAATGGCCGCTTCTCTTGCTCAGCTTCTGGTGCTCTTCATTGGTAATCAGCGGGCAGTGGATGTACTCCGGCACCTCCCAGCCAAAGGCATCATAAAGACGGTTGTACTTGGGAGAGGAGGAAAGATATTCATTGCCTCTTACCACATGGGTGATGCCCATCAGATGGTCATCTACAACATTGGCAAAATTGTAAGTCGGGAAGCCGTCGGACTTGATCAGGATCATGTCATCCAGCTCCTCATTGGGAACGGAAATATCTCCGTAAATATTGTCATGGAATGTTGTTGTGCCTTCCAGAGGATTATTCTGGCGAATAACAAAAGGCATGCCTGCTGCCAGCTTCTCCTCTACTTCTTCCTTGCTCAGGTGGAGGCAGTGCTTGTCATAGCGGAAGATCTCCTTGCCGCCGACCATAGTATGCAGGCCGGCCAGACGCTCTTCACTGCAGAAACAGTAATAAGCCTCACCCTTGTCGACCAGCATCTTGGCGTACTTCATATAGATACCGGCCTTCTGTCTCTCACTCTGTACATAAGGACCTACGCCGCCATCCTTATCCGGACCCTCATCATGGGTCAGCCCTGTCAGCTCCAGGGTTCTGTTGATGATATCTACCGCGCCTTCCATCTCGCGCTCCTGGTCGGTATCCTCGATACGAAGGAGGAAATCGCCGTCCTCATGCTTTGCGATCAGGTATGCGTAAAGTGCTGTTCTGAGATTGCCTACATGCATCTTGCCTGTAGGGCTCGGTGCAAATCTGGTTCTGATTTTCTTAGCCATAACTGTCAACTCCAATTATTATATGAAATATTAAGCACGCACTTGGCCGCGCTTTACTGTGCTTTCTGAAGGGCAGGCAAAATCGCCTTCACTGCGATTCCGATCAGCAGACCGGTAATCACGCCGGCCGCCAGAAGGACCGGGAAATAAAAAAGAAGATTCAGATTCTCGACGACCAGAGCCGCCGCGATCAGCTGGCCTATATTGTGGCTGACACCGCCGGCTACGCTGACGCCGATGACAGAAAAGCCCTTGATCCTGGACAGGATCAGCATTACCACAAAGCTTAAAATACCGCCGGCCAGACTGTAGACCAGGGCTGCCATGCTGCCAAAGGTAATGGAGATCAGAAAGATCCTGGCAACGGATATGAGCAGTGCCTGCGCAGGCCCGAACAGGTAAAGTGCTGTCAGCACCACCAGATTGGCCAGTCCCAGCTTGATCCCGGGGATCCCGAAAGAGAAGGGGATCATAGCTTCCAGGTAGCTCAGTATCATAGCCAGTGCCACCATGAGGGCACTGAGTGTAATTTTCTTCGTAGACATATGATGCTCCTCACTGCGCCGTGGCATCCACTGCGCCATCTTTTCCTCCTGTTACCTCCACGACCAGTTTGTGAGGCAGACAGATAATGGTCTCACGGTTGTGACTGATCGGTGCATGCTTTACACAGATCAGATCCGGACAATCCGCCTCCTCCATGTGTACACTGCCATCTTCGATCACGACCACATTGTGCCCGTAGGAATTGTCAACCTCGATTGTCTGGTCCTCCGACAGAGGATAGGTCCCGTACTCGCTGCCGTCTATGCGGATCACGACCTGCGCGCCTCCGCCGCTTTGCAGGACTTTTACCGCAAAGAGACCAGCCGCTGCGACCGCCAGCAGAACAATAATCAGGATCAGATCCTTTTTCTTCAACTCCTGCCGCCTTTCTTCTCCAAAAAAAGTCCTAAAACGAAAGAAAGTCTTGGAAACTTGCGAATCCAAGACTTTCATGCAGTCGGCGGGACTTGAACCCGCACCCAGTTATCCCGGACTAGATCCTTAGTCTAGCGCGTATGCCAATTCCGCCACGACTGCGTGCATTCACCGAGTCTGTCGACCCGACAAGAAGAATGATACCATTTCCCCCTGCGTGTGTCAACACTTTTTTACAAAAAGCAGGGTGTTTTTTCAAAAATCAATCAGATCCCTGTGATCTGTTCCAGGCCCGGATTGTACTGCACATTCTCTTTCGGTTTAGAGCTTCCGATGATGGTACAGACAAATCCCCTGCCCGAAAGGCTTTTTGTAAACTCTGCCTGCTCGGAAATCTCCATCAGGATATCATCGATCACCATA
>CAMMZE010000056.1 GCA_946529195.1 uncultured Lachnospiraceae bacterium | reverse complement strand
CAGACCGTAATAATCCGTCGGGCGATATCTTTACCGATGCCGACACAGCCCTCTATCGGGTCAAGGAAGCCGGCAGAAACGGCTGCATGATATACTAAGTGATGGGGAGAAGAGATCCATGAAAGTTTTGCTAACCGGTGTTCTGCCCTGGTCAGTGTGGAGCATAGCGAGGAGACTGGCCCAGGGAGGACATGACATTACTCTGGTGGGGGCGGTTCCTGAGCCGGACAAAAAGCCGACAGGAGTCCATCATGTAAAGATGAATCTGACAGAGAGCGAAACCACACGGTATATTATTGCGGGTGGATTCGAGGTGATTCTTTTCTTCTATGCCTGCCAGTGTGAGGATTTGCGGGAATACGGGTCTGTACAAGGGAAACAGCTCGATGTTCTGTTTGATATTCTTCACGGAGCTGAGAATACGGGAACACATCGTTTCATCCTCGTTACGGATCAGCGTGTTTTTGGGGAAAGACAGAGTCCGGAGGAAACAGAAACGCCGCTTCCCGATTCGGCTACCGGAATAATGATCCGTGCGGCGGAGTCCTGTGTCAGCTGCGGCAAGTCAGACAATATCAAAACCCTGATTGTTCGAACAACAAGCCTGTACACGGAAGACGACCCCACAAGTTTTTTTGCTGCAGCTCATAATTGTGCCCATAATCATCAGGAGTTGCTGCTGAACGGAGATCAGGATACTCCGTGCGATTTTCTGCATGCGGAAGATTTCGGTGTGTTTCTGGAGTATGCTGTCAGCATGGAACTGGAGGGCATAGTTCATGCACCACAGGGAGTGCCCTCAACATACGGAAAGGTTGTGGAGGAACTTCAGCATATCCTGCCGGACCTCTCTGTTTCCTATACGAAACAAGGCGGCAAAAGTGCTTCTTTGAAAGGCAGCACAGCGTCAGCTCTCGGATGGGTTCCGAGACATGATTTCCGACAGGAAGTGGAGGAAATCTGCAGGGATCGGGTCACCGAAAAAAAAGAAAGAAGAAAAAATCCGCATCAAAAAGGATGGCAGACAGTGCTGAAGTGGGCAGAAGTGTTCCTTCTTGCGCTTCTTGTGATTTGGCTGGATTTACGAAGTGAGAACAATGCAATTCTCTCATCGGTGGATTATAGGCTCCTTTTTGTTGCCGCCATGGGTATTATTCACGGAAGAGCAGCAGGGACGGTGTCTGCTGTCCTGGTCTGTTTATGGTATTGTGCATCTTTTGTCCTGAAGGGTAATTCTCCGGGCGATCTTCTGTATAATACAGATCATTGGTTGCCGATAAGTGTTTACATCCTTTGCGGCAGCTTTTTCGGCTATCTGCAGGACAGACAGCGGATGAAAAACGAACTTCTGAGGCAGGAACAGGAAGAAATCAGCAGGGAGAAAGACTTTGTTGAGAATATTTATCAGCAGACCTATGAAGATCGTAATCAGATGAAGAAGCAGATCTACCATTACCGGGACAGCTACGGAAGGATCTATCAGATCACCCGGGAGTTGGACAGCCTGCAACCGGTACAGGTGTTTCTGTCAACACTTCACGTTATGGAAAGTACCCTGCAAAATAACAGTATCGCGATCTATGAATGCAAGCCGGAGTCATCTTATATTCGTCTGGTGGTAAGATCAAGAGAAATGAGAAAGCTTCCAAAATCGATCAATCTGAACGATTACATGCCGATGTACGAGATGCTGAGAGAGGGAAAGCTTTTCGCAAACCACAATCTGTTGAGCGGATATCCGGTCTACGCAATTCCAGTTATGGAAGGGAATAACATAACAGCAATTCTGATGCTGTGGAATGTATCTTTTGATCAGCAGAGCATGTATATGGAAAACCTGCTGAGTGTTGTGGCCGGGCTTGTTCAGAGTGCTCTTTCCAGAGCAATCCAGTATCATCGCCAGCTGGGAGATCTCTACATTGAGGGAACCCATATTCTTACAGCTGAGGCATTCCGGTCTGCATTGGGTGTTTATCAGAATATTCGTCAGCGGCGAATGGGCGAATACGTCCTTGTCCGGCTCCAAACTGATCGGGAGATGGAACCGGAAGTGCTTGACCGCTATGTCGGAAAACTGGTACGCAGCACAGACCTGGTAGGTCAGCTGGATAACGGTTCTTACTGTGTACTATTCCCACAGGCATCTGTAGAAAGAATGCCTGCTATCAGTGCACGCTTCAACAGTTACGGAATTAAATGTGAAGTGCTTTCGGAGGAACCAGGAGTTGCGTAACATGACGGTTGTTCTATCTCTCGGTGTGATTCACTTCTTTCTGTTATTCCTTGCATACGGCATTGCAAAGAAACGAGGCCGAGATATATCTAAAGGGGAATTCATTTTCTGCCTGATGATTCCTCTGTTTGGTGCTGCATGTGCTTTGGCAATGGCCTGCTCAAAGGACCCGGACCCGAAGCTTCTGGATGACATGATTAAAAAGCAGGATCCGATCCGCAAATACTATACGGCAGTCAGCCATGAGGCAGCAAGCACTGCACCCATGGAAGAAGCTCTTCTCATCAATGATCCTCCTGTCAGACGGGAGATGATGATGAAACTTCTTCGTGATGACCCCGGAAATAACATTGAGCTTCTGATGATTGCCCGTTTTAATGATGATCCGGAAACAGCCCATTATGCAACCGCCAGCCTGACGGAATATCAGCGCAGAACAGAGATAGCATTGCAGCAAAGCCAGGCATTGCTGGCAAAGCAGCCGGATAATACGGAAGAAAGGCTCCGCTATATTAAACAGCTGGAGACATATATTGATACCGGGCTCCTGGAAGGGCACCTGCTTCGCAGGAAGCAGCTTCTGATGGAGAAAGAACTTGAGAAAATCCCGGAACCGGACATCAGCCTGGAAATTGGTTGCCTGAAGGTAAAAAATCTTTTAGCCATAAACAAGACCACAGATGCCCTGGAAACTGCACAATTAATGATCCGGAAATTCCCCGGTGAAGAGGCCCCCTGGCTGGAACTGATGCGGGTGATGATAAGCAGCGGGGATAAGAAAGGGCTGGCAGAGCTGAAAAAACAGATAGAAACAGCGGAGATATTCTGGAGCTTCAAGGGCAGAGAAACAGCTGACTATTTTCTGAAGGGGATCCAATGAAGATTAAGGATACTTTGATATATTATTTGTTGCCTCCGGTTCTCTGCCTTCTTCTCGGCTTTTTGTTAATGTTCTCTCACAAGGGGGCTCCTTTGGAACCGAGACCTGTACGTTTGGAACCACTGGGAGCAACGAAGACAGATACAGAGCATAGGGAAACTGAAATTCTTCTGCTGGCAGAATCAGACAGTGTGTTGCTCGGCGTCGTGCAGGACACACTGGATGAAATGAAAATCGGTTGGGTCTGCCGGGATACCATAGAACAGAACATTTTAGATTCTGTCCATTCGGTCTTATTATGTGCTCCCGATCTTGCCTCTCTCCGGGGTGAAAACGCAATTAAGCTGATAGAATGGGTTGACCAAGGCGGACGCCTCTGTCTGATGGCTGCTCCCTCTCGGGATGGATGGTTTCAGATTGTCAGCCACAAACTCGGCATTCTGGAAAGCGGTGAATATTTTGAATATCATGCTGTAAACTGGAGTGACGGCACACGGAGTCTTTTCCCGTCTCTGATATTTGATGAAGAGCTGGAAGATTATACAATGTCTGTCTTTCTGGAAGAAGATTGCCGTGTTCTGATGTCCACTGCTGATGAGAATCAAATTCCCCTTCTTTGGGGCAGAGACCTTGGAAAAGGCAGAATTGCGGTTTGCAACCACTCCCTTATCTCGGGCAAAGATGCCAGAGGATTTGTCTTGCAGGCACTGGAAGCGATTGAACCGGTTCTGATCTATCCGATCATCAATGCAGGGCTGATTTATATAGATGATTTCCCCGCGCCTCAGCCGGAAGGATTTGATGAAAACCTGAGAGCCCAATATGGGTTGACCACCCAGAGCTTCTATCGAAACCACTGGTGGCCTGATATGAAGACCCTGGCCCGTACTTACGCTCTGCGGTATACGGGCGTATTGGTGGAGACCTATAATAAAAATATGACGCCTCCGTTCATCCCGGATATGGATGATAACTCACTCATCCGCTACTATGCATCCGAGCTTCTCCAGACGGGCGGGGAGATCGGGCTGCACGGATATAATCATCAGCCGCTATGCCTGGATGGATGGGAGTATGCCGGGGAAGATTATATTACCTGGAGCTCCGAGGAAAACATGGCACTTGCGGTGAAAGAGTTGGTGCGCTACGGTAAATCTTTTCTCCCCGATGCGGAGTTCACAAGTTATGTTCCGCCCTCTAACTATTTAAGCGAAGAGGGGCAGAAAGTGCTCTTGCAGACGGTGCCGTCGTTGCTTGCAATTTCAGGGCTTTATCTTCCGGAAGAGGGAGTAAATGCGCTGGTTCAGGAATTCCATGAGAATGCAGACGGGAGCGTGCCGGTCCCGAGAATTACATCCGGGTTTTCGATGGGTAACTATGAAAAAACGGTTGCAGAGGGGGAATTGTCCCTGCACGGAATTTTTTCCCATTTTATCCATCCGGATGATGTTCTGGATGAAGAGCGTGGCGCCTTGCTGGGCTGGGAACAGCTCTATCAGGATTTCAATGAAATGCTGCAGGAAGTGAATGAAGCTTTCCCTGCTCTCCGGTGGTGCACTGCCACGGAGGCTGCAGCTGCCGTTCAGAGATATGACCGTGTGGATGTAGAACGCTCCTGGGAAGGGCAGACGGTAGTCCTGAATCTCTCAAATTTCTATGATGAAGCGTGGTTCTGCCTTTCTACAGCAGAACAGCCGCTATCTGTAGAAGGAGCAGATATTTTCCGGGCGGGGAAGGATCTTTGGCTTCGTGCGTATCAACCAGAAGTGCGTCTGACATGGGAGAATGAAGCATGAAGATTTGCGTAATATGTGAGGGATGCTACCCCTTTGTAGCAGGCGGCGTTTCAAGCTGGCTGCACAATCTGATCAAAGCCATGCCGGAGCATGAGTTCTCCATCTGGGCAATCGGTGCCCAAGAGAAAAACAGAGGTAAATATGCCTATGAGATGCCGGAAAATGTCACGGAGCTGAAAGACATTTATCTGGATGAGATGATGTCTTGCCATCTGAAAAAACCTCGGAGAAGAGAAACCGACCTGGAGCAAAAAGAGAATCTTCGCAGATTGCTCCGATGCGAAAAACCAGACTGGGAGAATATATTTGCTTTTTTCTCCGGGCCTCCCATGGAAAATGTCAGCTTTCTGATGAGTGAGCAATTTCTGGATCTGATCGAAGAATTGTCAGCTGAAGATTACCCTTATATCGGCTTCACGGATTATTTCTACTGCATCCGGTCCATGTTTCTGCCGCTTCTTTACCTGCTCGGGAGTGAGATACCGGAAGCGGATCTGTATTATTCCGTTTCTGCGGGCTATGCCGGAGTTCTGGGAGCAATGGCACACGTCCGTACGGGGAAGCCCTTTCTCCTCACAGAGCATGGCATTTACACACGCGAACGGGAGGAGGAAATACTCCGTACAGATTGGGTCCCGAGTCATTTCAAAAACCTCTGGATTCAGATGTTCTATATGTATACAAGGTGTGCTTACCATTATGCGGAGAAGGTTACATCACTTTTCCACCGGGCCAGCCTGATTCAGCAGGAAATCGGCTGTCCCGCTGATAAATGCAGAGTCATCCCGAATGGTGTTGCATACGAGAAGTTCTCAAAAATTCCGGAAAAAACACCGGATGGATGGATTGATATCGGTGCGGTTGTTCGGCTTGTTCCGATTAAAGATATCAAGACCATGCTGTATGCCTTTTCCCTTGTGTGTGAGGAGCGAAAAAATGTCCGCCTGCACATTATGGGCCCGACAGAGGAAGACGAAGAATACTACCAGGAATGCGTGCATATTCGCGAAGAGCTGGAACTGAAAGATGCAGTGTTTACCGGGCGTGTAAACGTACTGGAATATCTGCAAAAGATAGACTTTGTCATCTTGACCAGTATTTCCGAAGGGCAGCCGCTGGCTGTTCTTGAAGGTATGGCGGCAGGGCGGCCGGCGGTAACCACAGATGTGGGATGCTGCAGGGAGCTTCTGGAGGGCGTAGATGATGAATTCGGCACGGCCGGATACTGTGTGCCCCCCATGCATCAGAGTGCACTGGCAGAAGCAATTCTTGCCATGTGTGACGATGAAACGGAAAGACGACGAATGGGGCAGGCCGGAAAGAGACGGGTACAGGCAAACTATGGTCACAATCAGATGCTGAAACGGTACAGTGACCTGTTTACGGAAGTGAGAGGGGAGACGGATGGCCGGAATAGGATTTGAACTGAAGAAGCTTTTCGTCGGCAACGGAGTTATTCGGAAGCTCCGTGCTTATACCTATGCGGCGGTTGTCTGTTCCGGAACGATGATTCTCGGCATTATTCTGTTGCTAAGCATCCAGCGATTGGGAAAAATATACGGCCTTTCGGAGCACATGCGGGAAGTGCTGATGATCACCATGGTCTATGCACTTTTCCTGAGCATGTTTATGACAAGCGGCTTTCAGATGTTCCTTTCTCGCTATGTGGCTGACATGATGTATCAGAATCAGATGGGGAAGATCCTTCCGTCACTGATCGGGGCGTCACTGGTCCTGATGATTCCTGGCGGGATCTTGTATGCACTTATGCTTTCCACTGTGGCAGAGCTGACTTTGCTTCAGAAGCTGCTGAACTGGCTTCTCTTTGAGGAGCTGCTTCCGGTCTGGCTGATGATGTCCTATATCACGGCGGCAAAAGACTATCGGGCGATTCTCCTCAGCTTCTTGACGGGGGTTCTGTTTGCACTG
>CAMMZE010000055.1 GCA_946529195.1 uncultured Lachnospiraceae bacterium | reverse complement strand
AGATTGGCACCTTTTTCCCCGTTTTTATATATTTCTTTTAAAAAGCTTTATCCTCAGCCGGGATTTCCTGAGATTTATTCTTCTGATGTTTTTATAAAATACTGCCGCTATCAGTTGTCTCCCTCGACTTCCGATAGCGGCAGTATGATCTTCCGACCTGTCCTCTCTCCTATCCCGGCGGGATCACGCTCTCCAGCGCCTGCGGCAGACCGATCTTTTTCAGGCCGGCTGCCAGGATCAGAAGCAGGTTCTTATTATAAATGGTTTGCAGGACAACGCTTTCATTGATCTGGCGGTTCAGCTCCGCTCCCGCCTCAGTCCCTGCAAACAGGGCAGCGATACTGCACAGGATCCAGAGTATGATCATGCCATTTACAAAGCCAAATGCCAGTCCTCCTGCTCTGTTCAGTGTATGCAGGACAGGGAGCCCGGCTATGGCATCAAGCAGGGCGCACAAAAGCCTGAGCGCTATGACAGCGGCAAAGAAGACCAGAAGGAAAGCCAGTACCCGCAAAATGACTCGCGTGATGTAGGCACTGATATAATGGAAGAAACTATCCACGCCCAGCAGGGAATAAATACTCTGGTCATTGTTCTCCGCCAGAGATTCCCGGATAAACTCCGGCACGGGGAGCTTTTCTATGACAAGATTTTCTTCTTTCCCTTCCCCAGCCAGTTCGGGATTACCTTCCAGGGTCCTCTCTACACGCACATTGATTGTCTGATACAAAGGGGACTCCTGCAGGACAGTATCAAGCCTGGGCGAAAAGACAGCAGCCAGAATCATTGCCGCGATAAAGGTAAAGGTCGAGAATACGGTCCTTACCATTCCCATACGCAGGCCTCTGATCGTACACACTGCAAGAATGAGCAGCGTGATCCAGGACACAATGTTCATTTCTGCCAGATCCATGCCCACTCCCCCTTTCCTTCCTGACAATGCACAGATTCCGTCTGTCTTACTTTACACGGATCTCACTGAGCTGGGACTCTTCCACAAGCCAGTACATACCGGTATCCCAGGAGGGCATGAGCGCCGTGATCCGGTTCTCAAAATCACCGCCAAAGACCTGTCTGCCACTGAACTTGTAGATTTCCGCGCGGCTGCTGTTGAAAAGAGCTACTTCATCATCGTCTGCCCGCAGATCTGTATAATCCAGGTCAGAGTAAATGGTCATGGTCTTCTGTCCGGAAACATCATAGAGTTCGATCCGGTACTTTCCATTTCCATCCTTGTTGCGGAATATAAATCCCAGTCTCTGATCATCAGCAAAAATGCTGCGGATCTCGTCTTCAAATTCCGAGGAAAATACCATCTTGATCTCACCGTCGATCGAATAGATATCAAAACCGCTTTCCCTGAATACAGCCACTCTCTGGTCTCCCAGAAATTGTATTCTCGGGCAAAGTCCGTTTATGACGCCGGAATGCTTTTCATGTTCCCCGGTTGACATACTGAAATCATAGAAGACCAGTTTGGTCTGAATTTTGGCATCCTCTGAAATCGTAAGGTAGCTGACAACCAGATGGGTTGCATCCGGGGATACGCCGACCGCCAGAGGATATCCTGTATTCTCTAAAGTTGCGCGGATCCCGACAAGGCGGTTGCCCTGTCTGTCATACAGATTGATAAAATTGCTCTCCGCATCGGACAAAATGACTGCAGTGACGCCATTGTCCGCCAGCTGCAAGCCCTGAATGGGCAGCTCCGTTGTCAGCTTTCCGCACTGTCCGAACTGGTTGAAAATAAAAAGCGTACTTGCCCCGCGATCTCCTGCAGCAATATAATTGCCTGCTGTGTCAATGATCGGGTTATTCATCTCATAGGTCTGGTTCCAGATGACATTTCCGCTCTTATCTGTCAGGGCAATACCATTATTGCTGTACCGGATCATCCCGTTTTTGCTGACTTTATAGGAGGCCGACGCATCACCGGCACTGGTGACCTCGCTCATGACCTCGTAGGAACTATAGACCCTGCGGCTCTGAAACCAGGCATAGGCCAGAATGATGATCAGGATCACGACACCGGCGATCAGAATGCTCCTGACACTGCCGGAAGGCATGAGCAGGCTGGATTTTTTATCCTTTTCCTCCTCAGCTTCGCTATCCTGTTTCTCTTCAGCTGTCCCGGTTTCCGCCTTCTCCGCATCTGCCTTCTCCGCATCTGCTTTGTCTGCTTCCTTAGCATCTGCAGTTTCCGGCTCATCTTTATCCTTCTTTTTCCCTCCCAGGAAAGGAATATGAAATCCGGACGATGCAGGCTTCTCCCTGGCAGGCTCTTCCTGGTCAGATTTTTCCTGGGCAGACTGCTCCTCTTCAGGCTCATTCAGGCCCAGCACATCCTCGATCTCAGGAAGTTCATCAATCGAAAAGTCCTTCTTGGCAGGGAACAGATCTTCCTGCTCTGCCTCTGATGCCTGCTCTGCTTCCGGGGTTGCCGTTTCCGGAGCCGCCGCTTCCGGCGTCTCTGTTTCAGGAGCCTCTGTTTCAGGAGCCTCTGTTTCAGGAGCCTCTGCTTCTGAAGCCTCTGTTTCAGGAGCCTCTGTTTCAGGAGCCTCTGCTTCTGAAGCCTCTGCTTCCGGCGTCTCCTCCGCAGCCGGACTCTCAGCCGGACTTTCTTCCTCCTCTTTCAGATTCTCTTCCTCAAGAACAGGCTCCGGGGCAGGACCGGCCTCTTCGCTGCCTTCCGGCATTTCGGTGTTCATTTCCCCGGAAGGGATGCTTTTCTCTGATCCGGTATCCCCTTCTGCAGAAGGAACTTCCAGGTCATCATCCGTAACTAATCTAATCCCATCCATAAAGCCGTCCCTTTCCTGTTATGGTTATAGTTCAACTCTTCCGTCAAGTGCCCGGAGAAGCGTTACCTCGTCAATATACTCCAGATCTCCGCCCACCGGCACACCGCTGGCGATCCTGGTGACCTTGATCCCTGTCGGTTTGACAAGCTTGCTGATATACATGGCAGTCGTCTCCCCTTCCAGAGTGGAATTGGTCGCTATGATCAGTTCACTGACATCTTCCTGCAGGCGCACCATCAGCTCTTTCAGCCTGATATCAGACGGTCCGATCCCCAGCATGGGAGAAATCGCCCCGTGGAGCACATGATAAACGCCGGTATACTTCTGCGTTTTTTCATAGGCAGCCAGGTCGCGGGGAGTCTCTACCACCATGATCGTGCTGTGGTCTCTGCCGGAGTCCGCGCAGATCGGACACAGGTCTGCATCTGTCAGGTTAAAGCACGACTTGCAGTAATGTGTCTTCTTTCTGGCTGTTACGATCGTATCTGCAAGACTCTCTACCTGGTCCTCGGGCATATTTATAATATGAAACGCAAGCCTCTGCGCAGACTTTGCCCCAATACCGGGAAGCTTAGAAAGCTCTGCGATCAGCCTGCTGATCTGGCCGCTGTAGGCATCCATCAGAATCCAAACCCCCCGCCAAGGCCGCCGAGACCGCCTGTAAATTTAGACATAGCAGAATGGCTGGCGTCATCTACTTTGCGCAGTGCTTCATTGGCAGCTGCCACGATCAGATCCTGCAGCATCTCCACATCATCCGGATCTACTACCTCCGGGTCGATCTCAACTGCAAGAATCTCTTTCTTGCCGGAAACCTTTACCGTAACGGCTCCGCCGCCGGCACTTGCTTCCAGTTCCATCACTTCAAGCTGCTTCTGTGCATCTTCCATCTGTTTCTGCATCTTCTGCGCCTGCTTCATCAGGTTGCTCATATTTCCAGGCATGCCGCCTGCATAACCGCCTCTTTTTGCCATATCAATCTTCCTCCTCATATATTACACCGTCCAGATTGAGCATCTGCGTGATGTCATCCTCCGGTCCGGCCTCTGTTTCTTTTTTCTCCTGCAGACGGAATGAAGCCTGCAGTTCCTTTCCGATATAATCGGTCAGTGCCTTTTCCAGTTCCTTTTTATGTGTGTCGCTTCTTGTATAATAGGAATAGCCGAAAGCATCCGTGACCGCGATCTGCAGCAGATTCCCTCCGCCGGGCTGAACATCAGCCCCGTCCAGGATCAGTGCCTGCTGCTCCGGCAGACTCTTTCGGAAGGTCTCCCACTCGGCAATCAGCGTCAGAACATCTTCCGATGCTGCCTGCACCGGTACCTTTTCCTGCCTGACTGCCTTTTTCGGAAGCGCCTGTCCTCCGCCGGATGGCGGCGCCTGCAGGGAGACTCCCTCTGTCAGCACCCGGTCCATCATCTTTTCCAGATAGGCGATCCGCTCCTCCAGCTCATCCCGCCGTCTTTCCATGTCCGGTCTGCACATCTTGATCAGCTCCGTCTCCAGCAGGACTCTTTTCTGCGCAGAATAGCGCATCTGCCCGGCCAGTCTGGAAAGAATCCGGATATATCTGGTCAAAGCACCGCTGTCGGCCAGTTTGATCTCTTCCCGCATATCCGCCAGCTGCTCTGCTGTCACATCCAGCAGCGGAATGGCACTCTCTCCGCACTGGAACAGGAGAAGGTTGCGCAGATACCAGGTGAAATCCAGGGTAAACTGGGTCAGATCCCGCCCCTGTGAAGACACCTCTGCCACTTCAGTAAGCGCCGCAGCTGCATCACTTGCAGCCACTGCCCGCAGCATCCGTCCAAAGACAGAACTGTCTACCGCACCGAGCACGTCCAGCACATTCCGCAGGGTCAGCTTCTGTCCGATGTAAAAGGATGAACACTGGTCCAGAAGACTGAGAGCATCTCGCATGGAACCGTCTGCGACACGGGCGATATGCCCGAGTGCCTCTTCCTCCGCGTCGATCTGCTCCCGGTCAGCCAGATCCTGCAGCTGCCTGGCAATGACAGGCGTTGTGATTCGGCGGAAATCGTACCTCTGACAGCGTGATAAAATGGTGATCGGCAGCCTGTGCGGCTCTGTGGTCGCCAGAATGAAGATCACATAGGAAGGCGGCTCCTCCAGGGTCTTTAAAAGTGCATTGTAAGCACCGGGCGAGAGCATGTGCACCTCGTCGATGATATAGACCTTATAGCGGCCCTCTGCCGGCGGGAATGCAACCTCCTCGATGATCTCGCGGATATTGTCGACACCGTTATTGGAAGCAGCATCGATCTCGACCACATTCATGGAATGCTGTTCATTGACCGCTCTGCACATGGCGCACTCATTGCAGGGATTTCCATCCTTGGGATGCTCGCAGTTGACCGCTCTTGCCAGGATCTTGGCCACGGAAGTCTTGCCCGTGCCCCGGGTCCCGCAAAAGAGATAGGCATGTCCCACCCTGTCCATCAGCATCTGATTTTTCAGTGTGGTGACGATATGATCCTGTCCGCGCACATCATCAAAAGTGACCGGACGCCATTTCCGGTAGAGTGCCTGATAAGCCATCTGCCTGCCTCCTTCCTGCAAGTTTACTGTCATGAAGACACTTATATTTTATATTATCTTAAAAGCATCTGAAATTCAACTGCCAATTGCAAAACCGAATATATGTTCTATTTTTCCGCTTGACAGTCCGCCTCGATATGATTTATGATATTCCAGATAATGTTTTGTTGACTATTATAAATGGAAAGGACGCAGCACATGACTGTTCAAAATAATTACGATGCCAGCAGTATCTCCGTTCTGGAGGGTCTGGAAGCTGTGCGTATGCGCCCCGGCATGTATATCGGCAGCGTGTCCCGCAAGGGACTCAACCATCTGGTCTATGAGATCGTGGATAATGCTGTTGATGAGCATCTTGCCGGTTATTGCGATGAGATCCGGGTGACCATCTGCCAGGATGGCTCGGTTACCGTTTCTGATAACGGACGAGGGATCCCGGTCGACCTGCATGAGAAAGGCCTGCCGGCAGAGCGTCTGGTTCTGACAACCCTGCACGCCGGAGGCAAGTTTGACGATTCTGCCTACAAGACCAGCGGCGGACTCCACGGTGTTGGCTCCTCCGTTGTCAATGCTCTTTCCGAGTGGATGGATGTGACCATCTGCCGCGGCGGCTATATTTACCATGACCGCTTCAGCCGGGGCATTCCCGTTCTGGAGCTGGAGGGAGGCCTGCTTCCCGTGACCGGCCGCACCCGCGCCACCGGAACGACCATATCCTTCCTGCCGGATGGCGAGATTTTTGAGACTACCCGTTTCAAGACCGACGACATCAAGAACCGTCTCCATGAGACTGCCTATCTGAATCCCGGTCTGACTATATTATATAAGGATGAGACACCGGAGACCGCAGAGGAGATCACCTTCCACGAGCCTGATGGTCTGACCGGCTTCATCCGCGATATCAACAGCAGCCGGGAGACCCTGACCGATATCGTCACCTTCTCGGGCACGGAAAACGGGATCGCCGTAGAGGGCGCCCTCCAGTATACCAATGAGTTCCATGAGAATGTTCTGGGCTTCTGCAACAATATTTACAATGCAGAGGGCGGCACCCACATCACCGGTTTTAAGACGGCTTTTACCACCATCATGAACAGCTATGCCCGCGAGATCGGTGTTCTCAAGGAAAAGGATGACAATTTTACCGGTACCGATATCCGGAACGGACTGACTGCCGTGATCAGCATCAAGCATCCGGCCCCCCGTTTTGAGGGACAGACCAAGACCAAGCTGGACAACCAGGATGCAGCCAAGGCAGCGGCCAAGGTTGTCAGTGAAGAGCTGGTCCGCTTCTTTGATAAGAACCTGGAGACCTTAAAGACGGTTCTCTCCTGCGCGGAGAAGGCGGCCAAGATCCGTAAGGTGGAGGAGAAGGCCAAGACCAATCTCCTGGTCAAGCCCAAGTTCTCCTTTGATTCCAACGGCAAGCTGGCCAACTGTGAGAGCCGGGATGCCTCAATCTGCGAGATTTTTATTGTAGAGGGAGATTCCGCCGGCGGCTCCGCCAAGACTGCCCGTGACCGCCATTTTCAGGCTATCCTGCCCATCCGCGGCAAGATTTTAAATGTAGAAAAAGCCAGCATCGACAAGATTCTGGCCAACGCCGAGATCAAATCCATGATCAATGCCTTCGGCTGCGGCTTTTCCGAGGGCTAC
>CAMMZE010000054.1 GCA_946529195.1 uncultured Lachnospiraceae bacterium | reverse complement strand
GGAAGGCACTGCCAGACAGACTGTCCGGCCTGGTCCAGAAAATCTATAAAATCATAGGCGCTTTTCCCGAGATCACCAATCCCGTAAGGGCCGGGAAGCGAAGTCGGATGGAGAAGGATGCCGCTGTAACGGGGGCGGCGCTTTTTCTCATTCTTAGATTCGTGTTTCATTTTATATAATCCTCCTATTGCAGATATTATACACGAAGTATTCTCAAAAATACAGTCTCTGTTTCCAATCTGTCAGGTTTCCACTTTTTATGAGAAGCGACGCCCTAAGGAATCTGCCCGGGAACAGTCTGCCCGCTGGTTATTCCGTTAGGTTTGCAAAAGTGCTGTCTGTATGGTATGATACTGTATTATCGGAGGACGATTTTTTATTATGAATAGATTCAGAAAAATCTTTATGATAGTGCTTTCCTACCTGCTTCTTTTTGCCTGTGCGGCCGGTGTCACAGTCTTTATGATGAACCGGGGAAAGGTCAGCGGAAGTTTGCAGGAGAGCGTTTCTTCTCTGCCTGTTGTTTATGTCCGTTCGGGCGGTCAGCTGATCAATGAGATGCACGGATATCTGGATTCGGTCGATGCCGGTTATTATCGTGATATTCTGACCCCTGTCGGAGAGAGCAGGACGGTAAATCTGACCGTGAAGAGAAAAGAAACAGAGATCGCATCTGCCCGCTATGAGCTCTATGACGAGCAGAATGAAAATCTGCTGGAGCAGGGTGAGGTTACCCGGGAAGACAGTGCAGACGGAATTGAGCAGATGCAGATTATTTTTGACAGCACCATGTATTCTAATACAGAGTACTGTCTGCATGTGATTTTGCAGGATGGACAGGAAAGGGAGATTTCCTACTATTCCAGACTGCATTACGGCGATGATCTGAAGATCTCTGAAAAGATCAAATTTGTGCAGGATTTTAGTGACGCTACTTTTGACAAGCAGCGCATTTCTTCTGTGGGAAGGTATCTGACGCAGTCCAGCATGGACAATTCGGATTTCAGCATTATGACAAGGGATTCTTCTGCGGAAGCTGTGACCTGGGGGTCTCTGAAACCATCCAGAACCAGTGATGTCAGCATTTGCGTCAAAGAGATCAATACCTACTATGCTACGATCACCCTTTCCTATACGATCGAGTCCGCGGCGGATGATCTGGTTACGGAATATGATGTCTGTGAAAACTACCGTGTTATGACAGCGGAAGAAGGCAATTATATGCTTGATTTCAAACGCTATCTGACGGAAGTTCCCAATCTGAATGCCCTGCGTCTGACATCGGGGCGTCTGCGCCTTGGCGTTGGCGAAGCCGATTCTGTGGAGGCGGTTACCTTTGGAACGCCGGAGCAGACTTATGTGTCTCTTTGCAGCGGCTCGCGCCTTCTTTTATATGATGTGACTAGCGGAATCGTGACTTCCGTGTATGACGGCAGAGATGAGGATGTCAATGCATGGGCAGGCTGCGGGCAGTCTGTCAAAGTCCTTGGACGTGACGAACAGACAGGAGATCTGTATTTTGCCGTCTACGGATACATGCACAGCGGCAATTATGAGGGCCGCGAGGGAGTCCTTCTCTATCATTTCGTACGTGAAGACACGAGGCTGGAAGCCCTGATGTTTTTGTCCTATGATAAGGGATTCCAGCAGCTGGCAGGCGGTATCGAAAAGCTTGCCTATCTGGCGGATGACGGCATGATCTATCTGATGATCGAGGACTGCATCTACCGTATCGATCCCAATCTTTTCCGGATTGAAACGGCATGGGAAGGCGTTGCAGATGATCAGATCGCCTTTTCAGACACAGGGATTCTTGTCATGACACAGAATCCGGCAGAGGGAAGTCCTGCCGGGGATGGTCTCCGGATCCTGAATCTCAATAACGGCACGGAAGAGTCTTTGAGTGTCAGTGGAAAAAAGATCCTTCCTTACGGCTTCATCGGCGAAGATCTGGTCTGCGGTCTGGCGGATCCGGACATGATTGCCATGGATTCATCGGGAACGATCCGGACGCCTGTCAGCGAACTTCGCATTGTTGACAGCAGTTTAAAAGAGGTCCGCAATTACAGCGCAGGCAGCAATTACATCACAGGGGTAACGATTGAGGGAAAAACGGTCGATCTGACCCTCGCCCGCAAAACAGCCGTCGGCGCATATAACGATTACCAGGAAACCGGTCATGATTATATTCTCCGCAATGAGGCTGCCCCGGAAGATGAGATCTGTATGGAACAGAGCACAGACGGCATCCGGGGTGTCCAGAACTGGCTGAATGTCCAGAACTGGGCCAATCAGGAATTGATTCTGCAGACGGCCCGTAATCTGGATCCTGAATATGATATTTCTAAGGAATACTCTCTGTCGGGACAGCTTCCGGTTGCTTATTATGTATTTTCCGGCGGGCAGCTGGACCAGGAGTTCTCTTCTCTGAAAGCGGCGATTGCACATGCTGAGGAGACCTACGGAACGGTCATGACCAGCCATAAGCAGGTTGTCTGGCTTTCGGACGGAAGTGCTTACTACTGGAGTCTTCCGGTTTCATCGATTTCCAAAGTTTCCGGGTCCTCTTATAATCAGGCTGTGCTGCAGACGATTCTGGACTATGAAGGCTGGACAAAGGCAGGAGAGATCCAAAATGAGGAGCCTCTTTATGCGGCAATGACACAGGTGCTGCCGGCTGAGACTGTCAACTTAAGCGGACTGGATCTGGAAGATGTGGTCCAGTTCATCTACAGGGACAGACTGGTAGCGGCCAGAATCGGGGAAAAGAGTTATGGTATCATAACGGGATACCAGAGTGACAGTATTACACTTGCTGACCTGCAGGAAGGACAGATGGTGACTTATACCTGGGATGAGGCCAGGGAACTGTTTGAAAAGAACGGAAATGTTTTTTACAGTTATTACTGATTCGGAATGGTACAGGAGGTCCTGAGATGGGCGAAATTAAGACAATTGGCGTTTTGACCAGCGGCGGAGATTCTCCGGGAATGAATGCGGCGATCCGTGCCATCGTTCGGGCCGGTATCGCAAACGGCCTGCAGGTTAAGGGAATCTGCAGGGGATATGCCGGACTGATCGGCGGCGAGATCATCGATCTGGACAGCAAACGTGTTTCCGGAATCCAGAGCAGGGGCGGTACGATTTTATATACGGCCCGGTGCAAGGAGTTTTTTAAAGATGAGGGAGTTGACCGCGGAGTAGAGGTTCTGCGGGAGAATGGAATCGACGGACTGGTTGTGATTGGCGGTGACGGGTCATTCCGGGGCGCACAGAAAATCGCAGCCAGGGGAATCAATACGATCGGCATTCCCGGTACGATCGATCTGGACATTGCCTGCACAGAGTATACCATCGGTTTTGATACAGCAGTCAATACAGCCATGGATGCCGTTGACAAGATCACGGATACATCCATGTCTCATGAGAGATGCAGTATTATTGAGGTAATGGGAAGAAATGCGGGATTTATAGCCCTCTGGTGTCAGATTGCCAACGGGGCGGATGGAATATTGATTCCGGAAGCAGAGCAGTTTGATGAGAGAGATCTGATAGAGAAGATCCTTACCAACCGTCAGAAAGGGAAAAAACACCATATCATTATTAATGCAGAGGGTGTTGGCTCTTCCATGCGGCTGGCCCGCCGCGTAGAGGCGGCGACCGGAATCGAGACAAGGGCTACGATACTGGGTCATATTCAGAGAGGCGGTACTCCGACTGCCAAGGACAGAGTATATGCGTCAACGATGGGCGCATATTCGGTGGATCTGCTGTGCAGCGGGGCAACCAACCGTGTGATCGCATATCGGAACGGACACTTTACGGATCTGGATATCGATGAAGCGCTGGCTATGAAGAAAACAATTGACGAGTACCAGTTCCTGGTCAGCCAGATGATCGGACAGTACTGATCTATACGCTGCAGGGGTTGTACTGGATGATCAGATTTAAGAGACTTTCACGGTTCATCCCCCAGGACAGGGTGCTGTCGAGCTCTTCCAGAAGAGAGACAGAACTGCGCAGAGCATCTGCGTAGATTTCGGAAAATGATTTGTTAAGAGGCATGGGACAGCCGGCATACGGATACCATGCCTTTTCAGAACTATTCATATAATCCTGTTCGTCGGCCTGGAGGTCACGGTATACGGTCAGTCTGCGCATAGGGAGCTTATCGCGTACAGTGCCTACCCAGAGGCGGCGGATCCGGGCGTCCGGATGGAGAGCCACGATCTGACGGCGGACATTGTGAACGCCTGCAGAAAGGTCGGAGGCGCTGATTTTCTTCTTATAAGTAGCCCGGACGGCATACTGCATCATATGGCCGATCGCTGCGGCTTCCTTCTTGCTGATAAAGGTGAGAGCTTCAAAATTGAGCTGGGAAGGCTCCATATGGCAGTGGCTTCTGAGCAATACAGTATCTATGGTCGTTTCGATTTCCGTGCGCAGAGCCTTTTCATTTCTGCTGCCTGTATTCAGAGAGCTTCCCTGCATGACGCGGTAGCTGATATAAGGGGATGCTGCCCGGTCGATCGCGTAGAAACAGAGAAAACCTGCCATATAAGCGATGCAGATGTCTCTTTGCGTTCCCTGGGCAGAGGAAATATACTCCAGCATACTGTTGAAGAGGGCTGCGTCTTCATGATTGCGGGAAGAGGCAGCATTGGTACGGTAGGTCAGAGCATGTCTGGACATGGAACGCATGTTAAAAGGCAGCAGTTCCGTCCCGTGGAGTCCGATCAGGTAAGCATGATTGTGATTCATGATCACGGTCTTGATATAATTATCCGAGAGTTTATCACGGGATTCGATGCCAATCAGATAATGTGTCAGAAATCCAGACATAATGAAGCTCCTTTGTGTATATTTGAGAAAATACTGCACCTATTATCATACTCCATCTGCTTCCTATCTTCAATGAACTGGGAATGAACTTTTCTAAAGCTTTTATAAAATGAGGGGATTACAATATGGACCTGTTTGATTTGATGCGGGAGAGCAATGCAGAAAAGGAGGCACCGCTTGCTTCCAGACTCCGTCCACGCACTTTGGATGAGGTAGTTGGGCAGCAGCATATCCTTGCACCGGGAAAATTACTGTACCGGGCGATCAAGGCAGATAAGCTCAGCTCTATTATATTATATGGCCCTCCGGGAACCGGAAAAACAACAATCGCGCGGGTGATTGCCAATACCACAAGCGCTGAGTTCAGGCAGATCAATGCGACTACCGCAGGGAAAAAGGATATGGAGCAGGAAATCAGCGCAGCAAAAGACCGCAAGGGGATGTACGGGAAAAAGACGATCCTCTTTATTGATGAGATCCACCGCTTCAACAAGGGCCAGCAAGACTATCTGCTTCCCTTCGTGGAGGACGGGACAGTCACCATGATCGGCGCGACCACGGAAAATCCTTATTTTGAGGTCAACGGGGCTCTGATTTCCCGATCTACGATTTTTGAACTGAAGCCTCTTACGGCAGAAGATATTATGACATTGATCCGGCGGGCTGTCTATGACAGGGATCGGGGCATGGGCGTTTATCAGGCAGAGATCACAGATGACGCCGCGGCTTTTCTGGCAGATGTGGCCGGCGGGGACGCAAGGATGGCGCTCAATGCTGTGGAACTGGCTGTTCTGACGACAGAGCCCTCCGGGGATGGCCGCATCCATATTACACAGGAAGTTGCCAGAGAATGTATCCAGAAGCGCGCCGCGCGGTATGATAAAGACGGGGATAACCATTACGATACCATTTCTGCCTTTATCAAAAGCATGCGGGGATCGGACCCGGATGCGGCCCTTTACTATCTGGCAAAGATGCTGCGTGCCGGTGAGGATCCGGTGTTCATAGCCAGAAGGATCATGATCTGTGCTTCCGAGGATGTCGGAAATGCGGATCCCAATGCACTTTGTGTAGCTGTGGCTGCCTCTCAGGCTGTTGAGAGAATCGGGATGCCGGAAGGCAGGATTCCCCTGGCCCAGGCGGCGGTCTACGTTGCCTGCGCTCCCAAGAGCAACGCCGCCTACATGGGAGTAGAGCGGGCCCTGGCCTATGTCAGCAGTCATCCGCAGGCCCCGGTGCCTGTCTGGCTGATGGATTCTCACTATAAGGGGGCGGCAAAGCTGGGCCACGGACTTGGCTACCTGTACGCCCATGATTATCCCAATCATTATGTGGAACAGCAGTATCTGCCGGATGCATGCAAGGATGAGATTTTTTATGAACCCGGAGAGCTGGGATATGAGCAGAAGATCCGCGAGCATATGGCTTTCCTGAAAAAGAAAGAGAAATAATGGTAGCTTTTTGCCCTTCGTCCTGTTAATATGGTAAGAAGGACAAAACTGCAGGAGGAAATTATCTTGAAAAAAATACTTACATTTGCAGTACCCTGCTATAATTCAGAATCTTATATGAGCAAATGTATTGATTCTCTGCTTCCGGGCGGAGAAGATGTTGAAATCATAATAGTAGACGACGGTTCTACAGACGGAACTGCGAAGATCGCAGATGAATATGTCAGCAGATATCCGGATATCTGCCGGGTTATCCACCAGGAGAATGCCGGACATGGCGGCGCTGTCAATGCCGGTATGCAGGCAGCAGAGGGAATCTATTTTAAAGTAGTGGATTCTGATGACTGGGTTGACGCAGACAGTTACCGGGAGGTCCTTAAGACGCTGAAGAGTTTCCGGACAGAGAAGATCCCGGTAGACCTTCTGATCTGCAATTATGTATATGAACATGTACAGGATGGCACCTCCCGCGCCATTCGTTATTCCAATGCACTTCCCCACGGAAAAGTATTTGGCTGGGAGGCAGCCAGACATTTCCTGATGGCCCAGAACATTCTGATGCATTCTGTTATTTACCGGACCAAAGTTCTGAAAAAGTGCGGACTGCACCTGCCGGAGCATACATTTTACGTGGACAATCTTTTTGTCTACATCCCGCTCCCCTTTGTGCGGACCATCTATTATCTGAATACGGATTTCTACCGGTATTATATCGGCCGGGAAGACCAGTCGGTCAATGAGAAAAATATGATTAACAGAATTGACCAGCAGATCCGTGTCAATAGGCTGATGATCGATGCTTATGATCTGGACCGTGAAGTGGGCA
>CAMMZE010000053.1 GCA_946529195.1 uncultured Lachnospiraceae bacterium | reverse complement strand
GAAATCCACATCAAAACCTTTTCAAATCACCTCTTGACATATCACCAGATTGCTTTTTTTGTGTCTGATCCGGCAGCCACCGGTTTCATGTGAATGTTTCTGATTTCAATTATAACGGTTATCCTGTTTTCTGTAAACTGCAAGATGAAGTTATTTATATACTGACAGTGTGCAAACTTCTCGCAAAATACTGGATATTCCGGCCGAAAAAGGGTATGATAGAGATATCTATTATGATGGGAGGTTTAAAACATTGATTAAAATCGATTTTACTGTGAATAAGGAAGGTCTGGCCCATAATATTCAGAAGGCCAGAGAAAACAACATCGTGATTCCCACCATCGCCCAGATGCAGCATCCGGAGACCATTCCGGAAAAGATCCGCGAGAAGCTGACCGGTGTAGGCCTCTGGGATGTCAACCCCCTCAACCTTTTCCGTATTTCCTGGAAAAATGAGGCCAAAGAAACCGGCGGTCTTTTCCAGGACGTTCCCAACTATATCGAGATTCCTTCTGAGATTTCCGGCGTTCCCTGCCGCATCCTGGCTATGGCGGGCAAATGGTTCCCGACAGGCTGCCATAAGGTAGGCGCTTCCTTTGGCTGCCTGGCTCCCCGTCTTGTGACTGGCCAGTTCGATGCTTCCTACCACCATGCAGTATGGCCCTCTACCGGCAACTACTGCAGAGGCGGTGCCTTTAACTCCAGACTTCTGGCATGCGAATCCGTCGCCATCCTGCCTCAGGATATGTCCAGAGAGCGTTTTGAATGGCTCCAGTCCATCGCCGGTCAGATTATTGCCACTCCCGGCTGTGAGTCTAATGTAAAAGAGATTTTTGACAAGACCTGGGAACTCAAGCAGGATCCTGCCATGATGATCTTTAACCAGTTTGCCGAGATGGGCAATCCCCTCTGGCATTACAATGTAACCGGTACTGCCCTGGCAGACCTCTTCGAAGCAGTGAAAAAGCCCGGCCAGAAGCTTGCCGGCGCCTGCTTTACCTCCGGTTCTGCCGGCACCATGTCCGCCGGAGACCTGCTCAAGGACCGCTATCCGCACCTGAAGCTGGCAGTCGGCGAAGCCCTCCAGTGCCCGACCATTCTGGAAAATGGTTTCGGCGGCCACCGCATCGAGGGAATCGGCGACAAGCATATCCCCTGGATCCACAATGTCCGCAATACCGATATGGTCATTGACATCGATGATGAGGACAGCCAGAGACTTCTCCGCCTCTTCAATACCAAGGCAGGCCAGGATTACCTGCGCAGCCTGGGCATGAGCGATGAGCAGCTGGAGCAGTTCACCTGGATGGGTATTTCCGGCATCGCCAACGTACTCTGCTGCATCAAGATGGCCAAGTATTATGAGCTGACAGAAAATGATGTAGTCTGCACCGTTCTGACAGATTCCGCATCCATGTACCAGTCCCGCATCCAGGAGCTGGAAGATGCTTACGGCGCTTATACTCCTGTGGAAGCAGCCAAGGATCACGCCCTTCATATGCTGGGCCTGCGCACCGACAATATGGCTGAGCTGGGCTACTATGACCGCAAGCGCGTTCACAATCTCAAGTATTTCACCTGGGTAGAGCAGCAGCAGATGGATATCGATGACCTGAACGCTCTCTGGTACGATACCGAAGGCACCTGGGATGCTGTTCACGCACAGGCTGCCGACTTGGACGAACTGATCAATGCTTTCAATGAAGAAGCAGGCGTTCTGAAAAACCTGTAAGGAGGCTTTTTCTGATGAAATATGTAACCGGAGCCAGATGCGTCCGCTGCGGGAAAGTCTATCCGGCCCTGCCGGACCTGACTACATGCAGCTGCGGAGGCATTCTGGATATCGAATATGACTACGGTGCCATCCGGGCAAACTTTACCAAAGACATGCTGGCGGCCCGTCAGAACCCTACCATGTGGCGCTACCGGGAACTTCTCCCCGTAGAGGATTCCACACCTGATACGCCTCTTCGCGTAGGCTGCTCGCCCCTCTATGAGGCGCCCCGCCTTGCCGCGCAGCTGGGTCTTGGAAAACTCTGGATCAAGGATGACGGCATCAATCCGACGGCCTCTCTCAAGGACAGAGCCTCTGCCATGGCCGTTGCCAAAGCCTGGGAAGCCGGCGCTGATACCATCGCCTGCTCCTCCACCGGCAACGCAGCATCTTCTCTGGCAGGCAACGCGGCTGCAGCCGGACTGAAGACCTTTATCTTCGTTCCCTCCCGCGCTCCCAAAGGAAAAGTGGCTCAGCTGATGACCTTCGGCGCCACTGTAATCTCTGTCCAGGGCAGCTATGAGGATACCTTTGAACTGAGCAAAGCTGCCATTGACCGCTGGGGCTGGTATAACCGCAATGCAGCCATCAATCCCTACCTTTCCGAAGGGAAGAAGACGGTGGCTCTGGAAATCATGGAACAGCTGGGCTGGCAGGTGCCTGATTACATCGCGATCTCTGTCGGCGATGGCTGCACCATCTCCGGCCTCTGGAAGGGGCTCAAAGACCTCTATGCCATCGGTTTTATCGACCGGCTTCCCCGCCTGATCTCCGCGCAGGCAAGCGGCTGCTGCCCGCTCAACCGCGCCATTGAGACTGGCAGAGATTGGGAACCTATGGAAGAAAACACCCTGGCAGACTCTATTGCCGTGGGTGTTCCCAGGAATCCCGACAAGGCCCTGGCTGCTATCCGCGAGTCCAATGGTCTGACGGTAAATGTCAGCGATGACGAGATCATGGCTGCTCAGAAGCTGCTGGGCATCAGCTGCGGCGTCTTCGGAGAACCGGCCGGCGTCACCGGCACAGCAGGCATCCGGAAGCTCTGCAAGCAGGGCAGACTCCCTTCTGACGCAAGCGTTGTCTCTGTTGTGACCGGAAACGGTCTTAAGGATGTAGCCCACGCCATCCAATTCTGCGGAGAGCCTATTTCCATCCCCGGAGACATGGACCTGCTGCTCAAAGCCTTCAGTGAAAGAAATGTTACATATTAATACAATACGTTAGTAATTCCTAACCGTATTAGCTTCAAGACATCCTCGTCCGCACGGGGATGTCTATTTTATTTCCGATAAAGTTCCTCCGCCTTTTTTGTGCATATTTTTCCCTTGTTTCCCTTGAATTTTTCAAAATTTGTACTATAATGATAATAGATGAGTTTTATATTTAGAACAATTTTATAAAGAATTACATATACTCAACAGTCAGGCAGTCATTGCATTCACAGCATGACTTTTCTCTTTCTAATGAGATTATGTTGCATCCTGCCCGTATGCAGTGTTTATGTGGTTTTTATGAATCTGATGCCGGCTTGCCGGCATTTTTTGGTTTTGGGGGACAATCTGATTCTAAGTATAAAACTTGTGTGTGTACCTATTCATATATCGAAAACTGACAACTGACAGTTCCTTTGCTGCGCAGTTTTGTTTGTTTTCACATTTTCTAACAGGGGGTTTGAGTGTGAGCAGACTTAGTATTCGAACCAAATCAGAGGCGCAGTCTGTTGTAGAGGGTCTCTACAAAGACGTCGAGCGCCGTATTATTGCCAGCCCTCCGGGACTTTGTCCGGTCGACATGGCAGCATCATTTCTCAAGCTGTGCCATGCACAGACCTGCGGTAAGTGTGTACCCTGCCGTGTAGGTCTTGCGCAGCTTTCCATTCTCCTCGAGCAGGTCATGAACGGCACTGCTAGCGAGGACACCGTAGATCTCATTGAAAAGACAGCCAGAGTCATCAAGAATTCCGCAGACTGCGCCATCGGTTTTGAAGCAGCCAACATGGTACTGCGCGGCGTAATCGGATTCCGTGATGATTATCTGGAGCACGTTCGCAATCACCGCTGCCTCGGCAGCCTGAACCAGCCCGTTCCCTGCGTGGCACTTTGCCCTGCAGGCGTTGATATTCCGGGTTATATTTCTCTGGTTCACGCAGGACGCAGTGCTGACGCAGTTCGCCTGATCCGCAAGGACAATCCGTTCCCCGTATCCTGCGGTCTGATCTGTGAGCATCCCTGCGAGGCACGCTGCCGCCGCAATATGATTGATGATTCCATCAACATCCGCGGTCTGAAGCGTTATGCCTGTGAGACAGCCGGCGATGTTCCCGTTCCCGACAGATGTGAGAGCACCGGAAAGAAAGTCGCTGTCATCGGCGGCGGCCCTGCCGGCCTTTCCGCTTCCTATTATCTGTCCCTGATGGGCCATGACGTAACGATCTTCGAGCAGAGAAAGAGCCTTGGCGGCATGCTCCGTTACGGCATTCCCAGCTACCGTCTTCCCCGTCATATGCTTGACCAGGATATCAATGCCATCCTCTCCGCAGGCGGCATCGAGGTCAAGACAGATATCAGTGTCGGAAAAGACATCTCCATGGAGCAGATCCATAATGATTATGACGCCGTTTATATCTCCATCGGCGCCCAGACTGACAAGAAACTCGGCATTCCCGGTGACAATGCCCGCGGCGTAATCTCTGCCGTTGAGCTGCTCCGCGGCATCGGCGACGGCAATCTTCCTGACTTTGCAGGCAAGAAAGTTGTTATCGTCGGCGGCGGTAATGTTGCTATGGACTGCACCAGAAGCTCCAAGAGACTCGGAGCCGATTCCGTTACCTGCGTATACAGACGCCGCCAGGTCGACATGACCGCTCTTGCAGAAGAGGTAGAAGGCGCTGTTGCAGAAGGATGCGAACTTTACACCATGCAGGCGCCTGTCCGCATCGAAGTGGATGAGAATGAGAACGCTGTAGGCCTCTGGGTTCACAAACAGCTTCCCGGCCCCATCGACAAATCCGGCAGACCCAAGCCTGTCGATGCAGACGTTCCCGAAGAACTCATTCCCTGCGACCTCATCGTTGTTGCGATCGGTCAGGGCGTTGAGTCCAAGCCTTTCGAGGATGCAGGTCTTCCTGTCAAGAGAGGTTCCTTCTCTGCTATGGATACCGGCAGCTTCTCCGACTGGGACGGCATCTTTGCAGGCGGTGACTGCGTAACAGGTCCCGCAACCGCAATCCGTGCCATTGCCGGCGGCAAAGTTGCTGCTGCCAACATTGACGAGTATCTCGGATTCTACCATGAGATCACCGTTGATGTAGATATCCCCGCACCTTCTCTCAAGGATCATCCGGCTCACGGCCGTGTCAACATGGCTGAGAGACCTGCCTGTGAGAGAAAAGACGACTTCAATCTGATGGAGCACTGCATGACCGAGGAAGAGGCTATGCAGGAGTCCGGCAGATGCCTGCGCTGCGACCACTTCGGCTACGGCGTATTTAAGGGAGGGAGGAAAGACAGATGGTAAGACTGACTATCGATGGTATTCTTGTGGAATGTCCTGAAGGCACAACGATCATGGATGCAGCTGCCAGCGTTGGTATTCCCATCCCGCATCTGTGCTACTTAAAAGGAATTAATGAAATTGCTGCCTGCCGTGTCTGTGTAGTAGAGGTTGAGGGCACCGAGCGTCTCGTTCCCGCCTGCGACAATGCTGTACAGGATGGCATGGTAGTTCATACCAACAGCCCCCGCGTGCGTGAGACCAGAAAGCTCAATGTTGAGCTGCTTATGTCCCAGCACAGCGGTGAGTGCATGAGCTGCGTACGTTCCGGCAACTGCTCTCTGCAGACTCTTTCCAACGAACTCAATATCCATAAGAATCCTTTCCCCAAGGATCTTCCGATTGACTTCTGGAATCCGGAATCTCCGCTGATCAAAGATGTTACCAAATGTATCAAGTGTATGCGCTGCGTACAGGTTTGTGATAAGGTCCAGAGTCTCAATATCTGGGATGTCACCGGAACCGGCGGCCATACCAATGTAAATGTTTCCCACGGCCGTGAGATCATGGGTGCTGACTGCGCTTTCTGCGGACAGTGTGTAATCAACTGCCCGACCGGCGCTCTGGCTGAGAGAGATGATACCGATAAGGTATTTGCCGCTCTTGCAGATCCCGAGATCACCACAGTTGTACAGGTAGCTCCCGCAGTTCGTGCTGCATGGGGCGAGGATTTCGGCATGAACAGAGCCCAGGCTAACGAGCGCAGACTGGTTGCTGCTCTCAAGAGACTTGGCTTTGACTATGTATTCGACACCAACTTTGCTGCTGACCAGACCATTCTGGAGGAAGCAAGCGAGTTTATCGAGCAGCTGACACATCCGGATAAGCATACGCTTCCGATGTTCACATCCTGCTGCCCGGGCTGGGTTCGTTTCATGAAGTCCCAGTATCCGGATATGGTAGGCCAGCTCTCCACCACCAAATCTCCTCACCAGATGTTTGGTGCTCTGATCAAGAGCTATTTCGCTGAGAAGATCGGCGTAGATCCTCATAAGATCTTTGTTGTATCCATCATGCCCTGCCTGGCAAAGAAGGCAGAGGTTGCTGAGCCCAACCAGAATGATGCCTGCGGCGATCCCGATGTTGACATTTCCCTGACCACCAGAGAGATGAACCGCATGCTCAAGGCAGACCACATCATTCCTTCTATCCTGAAGGAGATGCCTTTTGACTCACCGCTCGGTACCGGTTCCGGCGCAGCCGTAATCTTCGGCGCAACCGGCGGTGTTATGGAAGCAGCCCTTCGTACCGCTTACTACTATGTAACCGGCAGCAACCCGGAACCCGATGCATTCAAGAATGTCCGCGGTCTGGACGGCTGGAAAGAAGCTTCCCTCGAAGTAAACGGCATCCAGCTCAAGGTTGCTGTAGCTTCCGGTCTGGGCAATGCCCGCAAGCTGATCATGGCTCTGCGCAGAGGCGAAGTACACTATGATTTCGTAGAGATCATGGCTTGCCCCGGCGGATGCTCCAACGGCGGCGGTCTTCCCATCCACGACGGCTTCAATATGGCTCCCGAGCGTATCGCAGAGCTGTACGGCCTGGACAAGAACAACAACATCCGTTTCTCCCATGAGAATCCGGACCTTAAGGTCGTTTACGACGAGTACTTCGGCAAACCGCTTTCTGAGAAAGCAGAAGAGCTTCTCCACACCGATCATTTCGGATGGGAGATTCCTCTTTCCCCTAACCCGGGACGCAATCGCTGATTACTGACGATTACGACTTAACTTAAAAACCAAACCCCCCGACGGGGCGGCTCGCCGCCCTGCCGGGGGGTTGATTTTTCGTAATACAGCTCA
>CAMMZE010000052.1 GCA_946529195.1 uncultured Lachnospiraceae bacterium | reverse complement strand
GGCAGTAAGTTCTGTACGATTTTTACGCATCCATCAGAGATTTTCTTTAACATAAAACTCCTCCTTTAAAAATAGATCCGAACCCTGCCTCCCTGAATGGCAGTATACGGAATTCTGTTCTAATTATAAAACTTTTATAAACAATTCGAAACTATAAAATCAGAGAAAAACTAAGAAATCAGAAAGCAAAAAGTGAAGGAGAGGAAGAATGTTCTTAAAAAAGTATCACTGCACGCTGGTAATAGTGATAAAATATTAACAGTTATTGAAAGAGAATCTTATGAGGTCAGTCTGTATGAGAGAGAAAGCTATACCAGGACAGCAGAAGGATCGTCAGCAATTGGGAATCTATGTGGAGAATATCGAGAACATTACTTTGCCTGCTTTTCGCGCGGCGAGAGTACAGGTAAATGCTTATTCCATCCTTTTTGTGATTGCCGGAGAATTGGAACTGAATACCGGGGACAATTCTTATTCCGTCCCTGACGGACACGGGATCCTCCTTTGCCGGAAGGAATATATCGCTGTCACAGCAGGAGGGGAGACGGGCTGCCAGTGGATTGAAGTGCGATTTGATGGCAATTCTGCCGGAGATATGCTGGATTATCTGGGGATGAGCGCTTTTATGCAGTTTTCATTTGGCGCTTCCGCAGTTGCTTCTGCTTTGGACAGTATGATGACCTGCCAGGCAGCCGGAGAGTATTTCCGTGCCGGCATCCAGCTTCAGAGCCTGCTGGTCTCTATTATGGAGGGCGGAGAACAGGAAACCCGGGATTCACAGATGCAGGAAATCTATCAGTACATCATGGAGCATTTTCAGGAACCGATCGATTTGTCCACGCTCGCTGCCATGTACGGAACCAGTGTCAGCTATTTTACCAGACGCTTCCGCCAGAAATTCGGGCAGACTCCCATCCAGTTTCTCAATCAGGTGCGGATTATCAATGCCAGGCTTCTGCTGGAAACAACAGGTCTTAAGGTCAGGGAGGTAGCCCGGGCCTGCGGATTTGAAAAACTGGAATATTTCTGCTATGTATTTAAAAAGGAAGAGGGCTGTACGCCCACACAGTTCAGAATCAACCGCAGACATATGAGGTGATTTCTGCGAAGATGGAAGGAGCAGCCTGCAGGAAGGGCGTGAATTGGCGCTTGTTATTTCCGGGTACTTATGCTAGACTGAAATTCACATACGGAAGCAGAGAGGAAGTGAGAAGGGATGCCGGAAATGGACCAGGGCAGTGAAAAAGCTGAAAAAGAGAAGAGAAGCATAAAGACAGAAATCTGGAGCTGGGTCAAGTGTATTCTGATCGGCATCATCCTGGCTCTGATTCTGGATTTTCTGGTGATTGCCAATGCCAGAGTGCCTACCGGATCCATGGAGGACACCATTCCGGCAGGTGCGAGGATCATCGGACTGCGGCATGCCTATCTCTTTGACGAACCGGAAAGAGGAGATATCATCATATTTAAATACCCTGATGATGAGAGCGTGCATTATGTTAAACGTGTCATCGGGCTCCCGGGTGAAACCGTTCTGATTGAGGACGGGAATGTCTACGTAGACGGAAAAGTGATTGAGGAGCCTTATCTGGATACGGTGACACTGGGATACTACGGGCCCTACACGGTGCCGGAGGACAGTTATTTCATGATGGGAGATAACCGCAACGACTCCAAGGACTCCAGATTCTGGGACAATACCTATGTGAAAGAAGAACAGATTGTGGCAAAGGTCATGTTCATGTATTTTCCGTCAGTCAGACTTTTAAAATAGTGACAGATAATAAAAAGAGGCCGGGGCGCTTACAGCGCTCCGGCCAATGTTGTTTTCTGATGTGTTATCAGTCGATGGAGATACCCTTGAGCATATCGCCAAGGCTGGTGCCGATGCTGGCCTCTTCCTTGTACTCTCTGGGCTCTCTGTCGCTGCGCTCCGGTCTGTCACCTCTGGGAGCACGTGCAGGACGCTCAACATAGGACTCGTCAGCCTGCTTCATGGAAAGGCCGATCTTACCATCCTTCTTGCTGATGACTTTAACCTTAACAGTGTCGCCTACAGCAACAACATCTTCCGGCTTCTCAACACGTCTTGCAGCGATCTGGGAAATGTGAACCAGACCGGAAAGACCATCGTTGAACTTAACGAATACGCCGAACGGAACGATGCGCTCTACAAGACCCTCAAAGATCTCGCCAACGGAAAGGTTGTCGAATCTTGCAGACTTCTTCTCCTGCTCAACAGCCTTACCGGAGAGAACGAGACGGTTCTCTTCAGGCTCAACCTTGATTACCTTAACATCAACAGATTTATTAACCCACTCGTCTAAGTTCTCAACATAGTCGACGGATAATAAAGAAGCAGGGATGAATCCGCGAACGCCTTCTACCATAGCGGTAACGCCGGCCTTAACTGCAGAATTAACCTTAACGGTGAGGATCTCGCCCTCTTCCATCTGCTCTTTCAGCTTGTCCCAAACTGCCTTGTCAACAGTCTTGTGAGGTCTTCTGGGCTGTCTCTTCGCAGCCTTCTCCTGTGCGGGCTCTGCTGCGGGCTCTTCAGTCTGGGGTGCAGGGGTTTCTGCGGTCTCTGCGGAAACTGCTTCTAACACTTTTTCTTCAGTACTCATGCTACATTCTCCTTTAAAAAAACACTAAAAAACTAGTAATCGTCTGGCATGTCGGCCCGGACAATTACAAAAATATAAAAATGCTGCGGGCAGCAGTTTTATCAATCCTTGATCTCCTCAGCTGCTTCCTCTGCAGCATCAGTGATCTCCTCAGTCTTGTCGGCAGCAGCGTCAGCGATCTCCTCAGCCTTCTCTTCAGCGGCTTCCTTGATCTCCTCGGCCTTCTCAGCAACAGCTTCCTTGATCTCCTCAGCCTTTTCTGCAACGGCTTCCTTGATCTCCTCAGCCTTGTCAGCAGCAGCTGCCGCTGCTTCCTCAACCTTTTCAGCTGCGCTCTCGGCAGCGGCCTTAATGTCTACATAGTCTCTGGGAGCGTCCTCTTCGAACTCATCAAAGTCATCATCGAACTCGTCATCAAAATCCTCTGAGAGACCTTCACGGTCCTTTTTATCCTTTACCAGATAGAGGATGGTGCCGATTCCGGCTGCAAGGGCAGCAGCGCCGCTCAATATTTTGAAAAATTTCTTCATCTCAAATTACCACCTTTCCGCGATATGAAACTTACATTTAAAGTCATTTGGTCTATTGTAACACATGACGCGGAAATTACAAACAGGTTTTTTCAGAATTGTTATGTTTTTCTTGTTTTTTTCGAGAACGAGAGGCAGGATTGTATACTTCTTTCCTTGACATTGGGAATCTTAAAAAATATACTATATAAAAAATAGAAAAGAAAAGTGCATGTTTTATTCGTAAAGGAGGCGGAGGACATGGCAAAAAGCAAGTATGATGATCAACCGCTGTGGCAGGACCGCAAGCGCATTCTGGGGATGCCCATCAGTTTTACCAAGTATCAGTTTGATACAGAACGCCTTACCATATCGAGAGGGCTTCTGACAACAACGGTAGATGAGGTACTTTTATACAGGATTCTGGACATCAAGATGACCCGGACACTGGGACAGAAGTTTTTTGGTGTAGGCACCATTCATGTTTATTCTGCAGACAAGACAGAAGCTCATCTGGATCTGGTCAACATTAAAAATACGGATGAAGTCCGCAGGAGGCTGAGCCGCCTGGTTGAGAAGATTCGTGAAGAGAAGAGAATGGTCGGACGCGAGATGTTTGGTACTGCCGGCTACGATGCCATGACCGGAGGAGATGCTTTTGCGCATGACATCGGAGACATGGACGGAATGAATGACATGCATTGATTTTTCTGAGAAGGTATCAAAGGGGAAAATGGAGGTTTTGTAATGGAAAAGAAACTGAGAGTCGGCGTAATTGGCGCTACTGGTATGGTCGGACAGAGATTTATCACACTTCTGGATCAGCATCCCTGGTATGAGGTGAAGGTGCTGGCAGCAAGTGCACGTTCAGCCGGACAGAGATATGAGGATGCTGTGGGCGGCAGATGGAAACTGGATGTTCCCATGCCCGAAGCTGTGAAGGATATCATCGTACGCAATGTGCAGGATATTGACGATGTCTGCAAGGATGTTGATTTCGTATTCAGCGCAGTGGATATGTCCAAGGATGAGATCCGCGCCATTGAGGAGGAGTATGCAAAGCATGAGACTCCTGTTGTATCCAACAACAGCGCGCACAGATGGACCCCGGATGTTCCCATGGTAGTTCCCGAGATCAATCCGGAGCATTTTGCTGTCATCGAGAGCCAGAAGAAGCGCCTGGGCACAAAGCGCGGATTTATCGCGGTTAAGCCCAACTGCTCCATTCAGGGATATGCTCCCGCACTTACTGCATGGAAGAAATGGAAACCCGTACAGGCTGTGGTATGTACCTATCAGGCAATCTCCGGCGCAGGCAAGACCTTCCGCGACTGGCCCGAGATGAATGGAAATATCATCCCTTACATCGGCGGCGAGGAAGAGAAGTCTGAGAAAGAGCCCCTCAAGATCTGGGGACAGATCGAGGGTGATGTGATCGTTCCCGCAAAGGAGCCTATGATTACCGCTCAGTGCATCCGTGTGCCGGTTCTGAACGGACATACAGCTGCAGTATTTGTAAAGTTTGAAGAGAAGCCGACCAAAGAAGAGCTGATTCAGGCTCTGCGTGACTTCAAGGGACTGCCGCAGGAGCTTGAGCTGCCCAGCGCACCCAAGCAGTTCATCCAGTATCTGGAAGAGGATAATCGTCCTCAGGTAGCCCTGGATGTCAATTATGAGCGCGGCATGGGTGTTTCCATCGGCAGGATCAGAGAAGATACCCTCTTTGATTACAAGTTTGTCGGACTGGCCCACAATACACTTCGAGGAGCAGCAGGCGGCGCGGTTCTGTGTGCTGAGCTGCTGACAGCGCAGGGATATATCACTGCAAAATAAAAAGTACCTGTGCGCAGGTCCCGCAGGCGGGGGTTGTGCACAGAAACAGAGTATAATTCATAATACGAAAGAGGAATATTCATGAGCAAGAGCAAGGGGATAAAGGGACTGATCATCGCGGCAATCGCTGTGCTGGCGGTGATCATAGCCGTAGTAGCCGCGAAAGGTTTTACCGGCGGCGGAAGCAAATATGAGGATGTGTTCTATCCCGGAACGACACTGAACGGGATCGATATTTCCGGCCTGACAGCGGAAGAAGCTGGCGAAAAGCTCGCAGGCCTGTCATCTGATTATAAGCTGGATGTGGTATTGAAGGACGGTACCGTGACACTTTCATCTGCAGACATGAAGCATACACTGAATAGTGCTGCCAATCTGCAGGGGATGAAGGATGCGCAGAATGCGGTTCCTTATAAAGAGACAGCAGAAGAGGCGCTGGCCCTGAAGACTGATTCACTCTTTTCCTGTGACGAGGAAGCTGTCAGAAATGCCCTTTCCGCAGATCCTGCCTTTGATCTTACAGGCAAGGACGCTCTTCCGACAGCTTCAAAGCTGAAATATGACGGCGATGCCTCTAAGTTTGTCCTGGTGGATGGAAAGCCCGGCAAGGCTTCTGATATCGAAGCGGTGACAAAGGCAGTTCTCGCCGCAGTGGAAACACTGGCACCCCAGGTGGATGCAAAGGATATGGCTCTGCTGCCGGCTGTGACATCAGATTCCGAAAAGGGAGCAGAGGTCCTCAAAAAGGCAAACTCCTATCTTGATATGACGATTTCTTATACATTCTCAGATGACGAGACAGAGAAGATTGACAAAAAGTTCATCTCTGAGATCGTTTATCTGGATGAGAAGGGCGAGGTGCAGGTCAACCAGGACCGTGTGCAGGAGCTCGTCAACCAGTATGTGAAGGACCACAATAACGGCACCCGCATTCTGGACTTTGAGACCACTGGCGGTGAGATCATCGAACTGGAAGTGTCGGCAGATGGGGAAACCGTTGACGGAACCGCCCTCTTTAAGGATATTCTGGATTGCTTTGCCAAGGGTAAGGGTGGAGAAAGAGATGTTCCTTATATGCAGACCGACGGAGACGTTTCTTCTGATTTCGGAGGAAATTATATCGAGATCGACCTGAATAACCAGGTGCTCTACTTCTATCAGGGAGGAGAGCTGCAGATGACTTCCGACATCGTTTCCGGCAGCGTTTACCTGACTCATATGACACCGACAGGTGTTTTCCAGATCTACAGCATGGAGACTAATGTAACCTTAAAGGGACCCGGCTATGAATCACCGGTTACCTTCTGGATGCCTTTTACCGGCTCCATCGGTATGCATGACGCCTCCTGGCGCTGGCAGTTCGGCGGAGATGACTACCTGTATGACGGTTCCCACGGCTGCATCAATATGCCTTATGACAACGCGGCTTATGTATATGAGCATGCAGACATCGGCTACTATGTCATCGTCTACGGCGGTGTTCAGTATGTAGACGGACAGCATATCGAGGTTGTTTCCGAGGATAACGATAAGGAGACCAAGAAGAAGGAGACAGAAGAGGAGACTGAGGAAGAGACGGAGGAGGAGACCGAGAAGAAGGCGACCAAGGCAACGGACGCCACCAAGGCGACCAAGGCGACTGAGGCCACTAAGGCAACGGAAGCTACCAAAGCCACTGAGGCAACCAAGGCGACTGAGCCGCAGACCAAGGCTACCGAGGCACCTAAGCCGACCGAGCCTCCTGCAACAGAACCTCCCGCAACCGAGCCTCCTGTAACGGAGCCTCCCGCAACCGAGCCTCCCGTAACGGAGCCTCCTGTAACAGAGAACCCTGCTGACAATCAGGAATAAAACGGACTTGTTATGAAAATGGGAAGACAGATCGGATATCGCCTGCTTTGCCTGCTGATCGGCTATGGTCTGGGATGCATTCTCACAGGTGATATCGTGGCAAAAAAATATACCGGAAAGTCGGCCGCCCATGTGGGCGAGACCGGCAATCCCGGTATGGCAAATATCATGGCAGCGCTGGGATTCAAAGCCGGCATTACCGTGCTGGCCGGAGATCTGGCAAAGACTGCGGCGGCCTGTCTGCTGTCCCTGGGACTTGCGGGCAGTGCGATCGGACGGATCGCGGCTCTCTATGCAGGACTTGGCGCGGCGATCGGACACAATTTTCCCT
>CAMMZE010000051.1 GCA_946529195.1 uncultured Lachnospiraceae bacterium | reverse complement strand
GTGGTATCCGTCATCGGAGCCTGCATCCTGATCGCAATCGGGCGGCTTCTTTTTGGAGGAAAAAGCAAGAGAAAATAGAAAAGCATATAAAAAAGACAGCGGTTTTCCGCTGCCTTTTTTGTTTTAGCAGATATCAGTTTTCTGCAGCTTTGTTCTGCAGTCCTACCGTGATCATTCTCTTCCATACCAGACGGAAGAAGATGATGGTCAGGGTCAGGGAGACTCCTTCTGCGATCAGATAGGACCACCAGACATTGTTGACATTGCCTGTCAGGGACAGGAGCCAGGCTGCCGGAATCAGGACTACAAGCTGTCTGCATATGGATGTGATCAGCGAGTAGATGCTGCAGGAAAAAGCCTGAAAAACAGAGCTGAGCACGATGGCGACTGCGGCAAAGGGGAAGCAGAGCGCTATTTCCCGCAAGGCAGGAATCCCGATGGAGGTCATGGTCTCTGAGGCATTAAAAATCGCGAGCAGCTGAGCCGGAATCAGTTCAAAAACGATTGTGCCCAGCGTCATGATGCATACTGCAACAGTCAGGGAGAAAACAAGAGCTTCCCGGATGCGTTTTTCCTTGGCAGCGCCTAGATTGTAAGCCATAACAGGGACCAGGCCATTATTGAGACCGAAGACAGGCATAAAGACGAAGCTCTGCAATTTAAAGTATACGCCGAATACAGCAACCGCGGTGGAGGAGAAGCCTTCCAGGATCCGGTTCATCATATAGGTCATGACGGAACCGATTGATACCATCAGGATAGAAGGAATACCTACGCGGTAGATCTGGCCGATTACTGCCGGAACCGGGTGAAGGACCCGTTTGAGGGAAATGTGGATATCCCTGTTGTATTTGCAGTTGAGGAAAAGGCCGATGCAGGAGGCGACAATCTGTCCGAAGATGGTCGCGGCAGCTGCGCCTGCGATTCCAAGCCTGGGAAAACCGGCAAGGCCGAAGATCAGGATAGGGTCCATAATGATGTTGATCACGGCTCCGGTGATCTGGGAGATCATGCTGAAAAGAGTCCTTCCGGTTGACTGCAGCAGGCGCTCGAAGGTAATCTGGAAAAAGACACCGATCGAGAGGAAGCAGACGATCGAAGTATAAATGATACCATATTCCTGAATGACAGGATTGGCAGTCTGGGAGTTGATAAAAGGTCTTACTGCCAGCAGGCCGATTACAACAAAGATGGCATAGCTGACCAGGGCAAGGGCAATACCGTTGTTGGCTGCTTCATCGGCCCGGTCAAAGTTTTTCTCTCCCAGAGACCGGGAGAGGAGGGCGTTGATGCCGACGCCGGTTCCGGTGCCGACCGCAATCATCAGATTCTGGATGGGGAAGGCCAGGGTGACGGCAGTCAGGGCTTCCTCAGACAGCATGGATACAAATATGCTGTCGACAATATTGTACATGGCCTGCACAAGCATGGAAATCATCATAGGCAGGGACATGTTAATGATCAATTTTTTTACGGGCATGACGCCCATCTTATTTTCAGGTGCAGACATGTTGAGTACTTCTTTCCTTATATGATATCAAGTCAAATGCTATCAGGTATTAAAATATTTTCTGGCCCCGCTTCGGGTTTCCCGTCCGCGGAAGAGGAACAGACCGGCCGCGAAGATGATGGCAGCTGCGATACTGATGCCGGCAAGAACCGGGTGTGGATTGACGCCCCGAAGCAGAGGAATGATCTGCAGAAGGCAGAGGAAGATGGTGACGAGAAAATAGACAATATAATCTTCCAGATCCATATGAAGGATGACGCCCAGGATAAAAGTGAGAATGACCAGGCCAAAAAAGCAGGCAGGAAGGACATAGGCTACAGACCAGCCGTGCCAGTGGGTGGCTTTATCAACAACCAGGCAGACGATCATGCCCAGATAGACCTGGGAGGTGATCACTCTGATATAGTTGTCCCGGTAAAAGAGGATCAGGCGTACATCCAGATAGGCGACGACAGCAGCCAGCATGGCCAGCGGAGCCCAGACAAAGCGTTTCCCGCTCAGGAGCATGACAGCAGTCAGGACGACTTCAAAGATGATACAGAGAAAAAGCATGATTCGGCTTAAGGTCAGCCGGGTCAGTTTTTTTCGTTCCAGGACGGGAAAGGCCGGAGGGCTCTGGCTGCCGGTGAGCATAGAACCGCACAGGGGACAGCATTCCTTATCGCCCCGGATATTGATCTGACATTTAGGACAGCTTTGCATGTTTTTTGCCTTTCTTTTTCACGGCAGCATATTCCGCTGCACGATTGTAATCATTGGTAGAGAGTTCGACAGAAACTCCCATGCTGGTCAGCCTGCGGAAAAAGTGCAGGGCAATGTCATGATTGGTAAAGCAGCTCACGATGCCGATGGCCATATAGTCGTCAAAGGTGCTGATGCAGGTGAAGACATTGGGGCCGGACATGAAGCTGGTGAATTTATCAATATAAGGTGCCAGCTGCGGATGGATGTGGAGCTTTCCGACATTGGAGAGGGAAGCTGTCACGCCCCGCTTGAGACTCATGTTAAAGAGCCGGATAAAAGCATTTTTGATGGAAAGCGGGACCGCCTTGAGCATAAGATTGTGCTCCAGGGCTGCGTAGGAATTCATGGTCTTTGCGATTTTCTCCTCCGTCAGCTGGTCCGCGAAACTGGCGGCCACCTCCGGAATGATGGACTCCAGACTGCCGTCATATTTCATGGCATCGTAGGAGACCTTGATCACGCCGAAGAAATTGCGTGTGGTCGCGGAAGGAAAATAGTTGCGCAGATTGACCGGAACGCTGATCACGACAGGCCTTTTTTTATCGCTCTGGCGCATGGTCCTGACGATAGCCTCCACGTAGACGGAAGCGGCAAAAATGCCGATCGTGGTATGATAGCTTCTGGCAATCTCCAGCATCTTCTGTGCAGAAACGATTCCTTCCAGCAGGTGTTCTTCCATATTGTCATCCATCTGCCCGGTCAGCTTGTAGGCTTTGCCGGTCAGAAGAACTTTGATCCATTTGAAAAGTCCCTTGGACTCCAGCTCCTTTATGTCCGGATCTTTGAGCAGAGAGCCTGCACTCTGGCTGGACGGAGACTTCTTTTTCGTATAATAGCGGGAGAAGGCATCTTCGGACTTCTCACCGATCGAACTGGTCTGAGACTGGAAAAGGCTGCGGTCCAGCTGGTACTTCTCTATAAAATAATTGGTGATCAGGGTCTCAATAAAGGTATAGGCGCCGGTCCCGTCAGCAATGACATGGAACATCTCGATATTGATCCGCCTGTGAAAATAGGTCACCCGGTAGAGAAGATTCTTTTTTCCCGGCTTATAAAGGGCTGACAGGGCAGGCAGATTATCTTCTGTGACAACGGGTGCCTCTCTGGATTCGTCCAGATAATACCAGAATATGCCGCTTCTGAGGCAGCAGTTCATATGTGGAAACTCTTTGACCGTCTCATTCAGCGCAGTCTGCAGAATGGCCGGGTCAACGTCTTCTTTTAATTCACAGACCAGACGGAAGACACGGGTGTCCGGGCCTCCGACAGTCGCAGGAATGATCTTCGCCGCATTATCCAGTTTGTACCAGTTCTTTTGCTTTTTCTGCATGTGCGGCCTCCTCATAGTGATTTTAGATATTTCTGATATCATAGCACAGAATAGTATAAAAATGTAGAAAAGACTGGATCTGGACCAGAAGATTATCAATGATAGACAAAAAGATGTCCCTGAGCAGGGATTTTTTTTACAGCCATTCTTCTGATTCCTGGTAGAAGAGGAGAAAATCATTTGATAAAATATAGAAATAAGATCTGTAAATAGCAATTTTGCAGCAGAACAGTAAGGAAGATTTGCAGAGAGGAGCAGAATCATGGGTGGTTTTTTTGGAGCTGTATCCAAAAACATTTGTACAAATGATGTATTTTTCGGCACGGATTATCATTCCCATCTGGGGACGAAGCGCGGCGGTATGGCCTTTTACGGGGAAGATGGATTTCACCGTGCCATTCACAATATTGAGCACACGCCGTTCCGTTCCAAGCTGGAAGGCGATCTGGATGAATTGCAGGGACATTTGGGAATCGGAGTCATCTCCGATATGGAGCCCCAGCCGCTGCTGATTCATTCCCGCCTGGGCAGCTACGCGATCGCGACGGTCGGCAAGATTAATAATAAAGATCAGCTGATTGAGGAAGCATACCAGAACTGGCACCTGCAGTTCATGGAGATGAGCCGGGGCAGAATCAATGCCACGGAGCTGACAGCCGCTATCATCAACCAGGCGGATTCTATCACACAGGGTCTTCTTTACGCACAGGAGAAGATCGAAGGATCCATGACCATTCTTCTGCTGACAAAGGAAGGAATCTATGTTTCCCGCGACCGCTACGGCAGAACTCCCGCCCAGATCGGCAAAAGAGAGGACGGCTATTGTGTTTCCTTTGAGAACTTTGCATATTACAATCTCGGATACGAGGATCATTATGAACTGGGACCGGGTGAGATTGTTTTGATCACACCGGACGGCATGGAGGTCAAGTCTCCTGCCAGAAAAGAGATGCGGATCTGTTCCTTCCTCTGGGTATATTACGGCTATCCGCCTGCGACTTACGAGGGCATGGGCGTAGAACATATGCGCAACCGCTGCGGAAAGATGCTGGCAAAACGGGACAATGTAACCCCTGATTTTGTAGCAGGTGTTCCGGATTCCGGTATCGCACATGCCATCGGTTATGCCAATGAATCCGGTATCCGCTATGCGCGTCCTTTCATTAAATATACACCGACCTGGCCCCGCTCCTTTATGCCGACCAGACAGGATCAGCGTGACCTGATCGCGCACATGAAGCTGGTTGCGGTAGAGTCTCTGATCCGTGACAAGAGTCTGCTCCTGATCGATGATTCGATTGTGCGCGGTACCCAGCTGGGCAATACCACCCAGTTCCTGTATGACAAGGGAGCAAAAGAAGTGCATATCCGTCCGGCCTGCCCGCCTTTGCTCTTTGGATGCAAATATATCAATTTCTCCAGATCCAGTTCTGATTATGATATGATCACACGAAGAATCATCCGTGAGTGGGAAGGCGAAAATGTTTCCAATGAGACCCTGCTGCGCTATGCGGATCCGGACAGCTCTGAGTATGCACGTATGGTCGAGGAAATCAGAAAGAGACTGAACTTTACAACACTGGCCTTCCAGCGTCTGGATGACCTGGAGGAGGCGATCGGCATCGAGCCGTGCAAACTTTGTACCTATTGCTGGAGCGGTAAAGAGTGAGCAAGGAAAACAAAGAAAAGAAAATCCAGAAGAAACTGTTAAAGCACAGGGTATATTCCAAAATCGACAAGGTTCCCGGCGGCAGAGCCGGCGAAGAGATCACCCAGGGCTGCATTGTTTTAGAGGGCGGAGCCCTGCTGGGACTCTATACAGCAGGCGTCCTGGACGGACTGATGCTGATGGGGATCAATATGCAGACCACCATCGGTGTTTCGGCAGGCGCCATGTTCGGCATGGGCTACGTATCCGGACAGATCGGGAGAGAGGCAAAGTTCAACTTGAGCAACCGGTTTAACCAGCGCTATATTGGCGCCGGGGCCGAGTTCTATGATCACAGTTTCTTTTCTCTTCCTTATTTATTTGATGACTCTCATTACGACGAGCCCTTTGATGCGGAGAGATTTTACAAGCCGGAGAGAAGATTCCTGGCGGTAGCGACGGACTGCAATACCGGACAGCCGGCTTTCTTTGAGAAAGGAAAATGCAAAAACATTTTCGAGGGGATCCGGGCGTCAGCGACAATCCCCGTCCTTTCAGCAATGGTAGAGATCGACGGCGGCAAGTATCTGGACGGCTGCTGCAGCCTCAATATTCCTTATCAGTGGGCCCTGGATGAAGGCTTTGACAAGATCATCGTGGTCCGGACCAAGGAGAGGACTTACCGGCAGAGGGTATTTACCCAGGCAGAGAAACAGATGGTCCGCAGAAGGTACCATGCCTTCCCGGAACTTGCCGAAACTTTTGCCTGGTCCGCGGAACGGTTCAATGAGGAATGTGATGAACTGGACCAGCTGGATGCAGAGGGCAGAATCTTTGTGATCGCCCCCAGCCGCGTGATCACTCATCACAGGGCAGAGACAGATGTGGAGAAGATCGGCACGCTCTACAGACTGGGTCTGCATGACGCCAAACATGCAGGCAAAAAGCTCAGGACTTATCTGGGTATTTGATTTCATACAATTATTTTTGAGGCGGGGGCTCCTTTTCTGATTGACAAGGCCCCTGCCTCTTGTTATAATAATCTGGCACGCGCATTTTATGCGCTTGTTTTGTGTGCATGCACAGAACAGACAAATTTTTTATTCAGGAGGTGAAATGAATGCCCACATTTAACCAGTTAGTAAGAAAAGGAAGACAGACTGCTGTTAAGAAGTCAACCGCTCCCGCACTGCAGAAGAGCTTTAACTCTCTTCACAAAAAGAGCCTTGACATTTCTTCCCCTCAGAAGAGAGGCGTCTGCACAGCTGTTAAGACAGCGACTCCTAAGAAACCTAACTCCGCTCTTAGAAAGATTGCCAGAGTACGTCTTTCCAACGGTATTGAGGTTACAAGCTATATCCCCGGTGAAGGCCACAACCTTCAGGAGCATAGCGTAGTCCTCATCAGAGGCGGTCGTGTTAAGGACCTGCCCGGTACCAGATACCACATCATCAGAGGTACACTGGATACTGCTGGCGTAGCTAAGAGAAGACAGGCCCGCTCCAAGTATGGCGCGAAGAGGCCTAAGGATGCTAAGAAGTAATCGGGAGATCACAAAAGTTTACTATTTGCGTCGAATGTAGCATTCATTATCCAGCTATATATTCGTGCGCGGACACATAGTGATGACTACGTGAGTACCCGGAATTGTATGATTCTGTAAGGAGGGAAGTAACGTGCCAAGAAGAGGTCATATTCAGAAGAGAGACGTTTTAGCCGATCCCATCTACAATAGCAAGGTTGTGACCAAACTGATCAACAACATCATGCTGGACGGCAAAAAGGGCGTAGCTCAGAAAATCGTATACGGAGCATTTGATACTGTTGCGGCAAAGACCGGCAGAGATGCTCTTGAGGTATTCGAGGAGGCTATGAACAATATCATGCCTGCCCTCGAGGTTAAGGCCAGACGTATCGGCGGCGCCACCTATCAGGTGCCGATCGAGGTAAGACCTGACAGAA
>CAMMZE010000050.1 GCA_946529195.1 uncultured Lachnospiraceae bacterium | reverse complement strand
AATCTGCAGAATATCCCTGTCCGCATGGAACTGGGAAGACTGATCCGCAAGGCTTTTGTTCCTGCGGAGGGGAACATCTTTATCGATGCGGACTATTCCCAGATCGAACTGCGCGTTCTGGCCCATATGGCAGGAGATGAGAGCCTGATCAGGGCTTACAGTGAGTCCAGAGATATCCATGCGATCACAGCTTCTCAGGTATTCCATGTTCCCCTGGATGAGGTGACATCTGAACTGCGCCGCAATGCCAAGGCAGTCAATTTTGGTATTGTATACGGCATCAGTTCCTTTGGACTGAGCCAGGGACTCAGTATTACAAGAAAAGAAGCAGAGCGCTATATTCAGAAGTATTTTGAGACCTATCCCGGCGTAAAACGCTTTATGGATGATGCGGTCGCGCATGCAAAAGAAAAGCAGTATTCACTGACCTTGTATAAGAGGCGCAGGCCTATCCCGGAGATTGCTTCCAAGAACTTTATGCAGCGGTCTTTCGGTGAGCGCGTGGCGATGAATGCGCCGATTCAGGGAACCGCGGCGGATATTATCAAGATCGCCATGATCCGCACAGCCCATGAACTGAAGCGGCAGAATCTGAAGGCGCGTCTGATCCTGCAGATCCACGATGAACTTCTGATCGAAGCCCCTGAGGAAGAGGCGGAGAAAGTAAAGCAGATTCTCATGGACTGCATGGTGCATGCGGCAGATCTGGCAGTGCCTCTGGAAATCGATATGCACAGCGCAGATAACTGGTATGATCTGAAATAAGAGGAGAGGAAGACGGATATGGAAACATTTAAGACCTATGGAGTGACCGGAGGCGCCGGAACAGGAAAGTCAGAAGTGATGCGTCTTCTGCGGGAGGACTTTGGAGGTTTTACCATTCTCTCGGATGATGTAGCCAGAGATCTGATGCATCATGGAGGTACCAGCTATCAGCTGATCGTGGACCATTTCGGACAGGAAGTCGTGGGAGAAGACGGGGAACTGGATAGAAACAAGCTGGCCCAGATCGTTTTCCAGGACAAAGAGGAGCTGGAACAGCTCAACAGCATGACCCATCCTTATGTCAGAAAGGAGATCATCAGGCTGTTGAAAGAAGCAGAAGAGTCCGGCCTGTATCCTTTTGCAGCCCTGGAGTCAGCCATTTTGCTCGAATGCGGCTATGAAGACATTTGTGATGAGTTCTGGTATGTCTACAGCAGCCCGGAGATCAGACGGGCCCGCATGAAGGAGACCAGGGGATACTCGGATGAGAAAGTCGATGCCGTCATGAAAAGTCAGATGCAGGACGAGCAGGCCATGCAGATGTGTGACTTTGTTATTGTAAATAATAGCACTCTGGAGGAAGTAAAGAGGCAATTATCGGAGCATTTTGGGGCCTGAGTGGGAGAAATTTGACAAATATATCAATATTTGCTAGAATATATTCGTTAAAAAGGGTTTTTCTGTTCAATTATTATGAGGTTCCGATCTATGGCAGAAAAAGGATTCCAACATCGTGCAGCCCTGCTGCTTATTCTGGTCTTTACGATCCTTCTTACCTTCTTTGGATGCCTCCATACTCTGGGGACAACCGACAAGACGATTTCCAAGACCAGTACCAGTCTGAGCACGCTGGATGACGAGATTTCAGATCAGATTATAGTCAGCGCCAATGATTATCTGGAGCTGACGACCTGCGGCAATCTGGAAGAGGCGCCTACGGCAGCTGACGCGGCAGACCCCGTGAGGAGGCCGATTGTCGAGCTGACGGAGGACGAGATCTTTCTGATGTCCTGCGAGGTATACTGTGAGGCTTATACTGAGCCATATGATGCGCAGGTAGGCGTGGCGCATGTGATACTGGCCCGTATACTGAGTCCCTATTTCCCAGACAATCTTTATGATGTGCTCTATGAGGATAACCAGTTCCCGCCTATGTACAGCGGGGTGGTAGATGAGGCGATTGCCAACAGGTCCGGCGACCTGGTGCGGGACGCTGTTATGGATGCCCTGTATGGAGCCAATCCGGTGGGAAGTCATCTCTTCTTTAACATGGAAGCCGGAGTGAATCTGGATGATGTCAGCAGATATATGAGGATCGGAACGACGATCTTTTATACACCAACACATTTTACCGATGACGGATTATAAAGAGCTGCAGGATAGCAGCTCTTTCTTTTTGCAAATGTATAAAGTTACAAACAGATTGCGTTTCAGCGGATGATGCATTATAATCAGAAGATGGACGTTAATGTCATATAGAAAGAGGTAGAAAGCATGCAGTTTGCTTCGATTGCCAGCGGCAGCAGCGGCAATTGTTTATACACAGGAAATGATGATACACATCTTCTGATTGATGCCGGGATCAGCAAAAAAAGGATCGAAGAAGGACTGAACGGTTTTGGCGTGGATCCGGGGGATATTGATGCGCTCCTGATCACCCATGAGCACAGCGATCATATCAAAGGGCTGGGCGTCATGGCACGCAAGTATCACATGCCCATTTATGCGACACGCGGTACGATCCGGGAGATCCTGAAACAGCGCACCCTGGGAGAGGTCGATCCTTCTTTGTTCAGAGAAGTCCGTGCCGGAGAGTCCTTCCGGATCGGCAATCTGGAGATCCATCCTTTTTCCATACCCCATGACGCCAGTGATCCGGTGAGCTACAGGGTCGAAGACGGGAGATTTAAGATTGGTACGGCAACGGATCTGGGCTATTATGATGAGTCCATACTGAAGGCCCTTCAGGGATGCGATATCCTGTATGTGGAGGCCAATCATGATATCCGTATGTTAGAAACCGGTCCCTATCCTTATCAGCTTAAAGTCAGGATTCTTGGCAATTACGGGCATCTATCCAATGAGACATCCGGACAGATGGTCTGCCGTCTGCAGCATGATGGCCTGCAGCGGGTGATTCTTGGCCACCTGAGCAAGGAAAACAACTTTCCGGATCTGGCACTGCGTGCTGTACAATATGAATTGGAATCAGATAATGCAGGGTCCGGACAGATGCCGGAGATCTGCGTAGCACCCAGAGACAAAGCACTTAATATCATTACATTGAAATAACGGAGGCGAGTTATGAAAAAATCCATTATCACCGTTGTCGGAAAAGACAGAGTAGGAATCATTGCGGCAGTATGCACCTACCTTTCCAACCACAATATCAATATTCTTGACATTGACCAGTCCATCAGCCAGGGCTATTTTCATATGATGATGATCGTTGATGCCAATGCGGCTGATCTGGAGTATTCCAGACTCGTTTCTGATCTGGAAGAGATCGGAACGCAGATGGGCGTTCAGATCAAGATGCAGCACGAAGATATTTTCAATGTAATGCACAGAATCTGACGGAGAGAGCTGCCATGATCAATATGAATGAAGTTCGCGAGACGAACAGAATGATATCAGAGTCCAATCTGGATGTAAGAACGATTACTATGGGCATCAGCCTTCTGGATTGTATCGATGAGAATCTTGAAGTTACCTGCAGCAAGATCTATAAAAAGATCACCTCAAAGGCTGAAAATCTGGTCAGCGTCGGCAAGGAAATCGAGCTGGAGTACGGTATCCCGATCGTTAACAAGAGAATTTCGGTGACCCCGATTGCTCTGGTAGGCGGTGCCTGCTGCAAAAAGGCAGAAGATTTCGTACAGATCGCTCTGACCCTGGATCAGGCGGCAAAGGCCTGCGGAGTCAATTTCCTGGGCGGCTATTCCGCTCTGGTTTCCAAGGGAATGACCCCGGCAGATCAGCTGCTGATCGAATCCATTCCCCAGGCACTGGCTCAGACAGAGTTTGTCTGCAGTTCCGTCAATGTCGGATCTACTCGGACCGGTATTGACATGGATGCAGTCAAGATGCTTGGTGAGATCGTAAAGGAAACAGCCTGGCTGACAAAGGAGAAGGATTCTCTCGGATGCGCCAAGCTTGTTATATTCTGCAACGCGCCGGATGATAACCCCTTTATGGCAGGTGCCTTTCACGGGGTGACCGAGGGTGATGTAGTCATCAATGTCGGTGTCAGCGGCCCCGGTGTTGTAAAGCGTGCCATCGAGGCAGTTCGCGGAGAAGATTTTGGCGTTCTCTGTGAGACCATCAAAAAGACAGCCTTTAAGGTAACAAGAGTCGGCCAGCTGGTTGCCCAGGAAGCATCCCGCAGGCTGGGCGTGCCTTTTGGCATCGTAGACCTGTCTCTGGCTCCGACCCCTGCGGTTGGCGACAGTGTTGCTGAGATCCTGCAGGAGATCGGCGTGGAAAGAGTTGGAGCTCCCGGTACGACTGCGGCACTTGCCCTGCTCAATGACCAGGTGAAAAAGGGCGGTATCATGGCATCCTCTTATGTCGGAGGCCTGTCCGGTGCCTTTATCCCGGTTTCTGAGGACCAGGGCATGATCGATGCAGTAGAGTGCGGCGCCCTCAGCCTGGACAAACTCGAAGCAATGACCTGTGTATGCTCGGTAGGACTGGATATGATCGCAGTTCCCGGCGATATCAGCGCATCCACTATTTCCGGCATTATTGCAGATGAGATGGCCATCGGCATGATCAATCAGAAGACGACAGCTGTCAGATTGATTCCTGTTGCCGGAAAAGGCGTTGGGGAGACAGTAGAGTTCGGCGGTCTGCTTGGCTATGCCCCTATTATGAAAGTAAATGAATACGGCTGCGAGGCGATGATCGCGCGCGGCGGCAGGATCCCTGCTCCCGTTCACAGTTTTAAGAACTGACGCAGCATAGATGAAAGGTGAGACAATTTGAGAGTACTCGGAAATTTAGAGCCTGAAAGAGTTTTCTATTATTTTGAAGAGATCAGCGGGATTCCCCGCGGATCCTATAATGTAAAGGCAGTCAGTGATTACTGCGTAGGAGTAGCCCGCTCTCTGGGACTTGAGGTCAGACAGGATGAAGCATACAATGTGGTCATCAAAAAGCCTGCCTCTCCCGGATACGGTCCTTCCCCCGCACTCATGCTGCAGGGACATCTGGACATGGTATGTGTCCATGATGACTGTAATCCGATCGATATGGAAAAAGAGCCCATTAGCCTGATCGTCGAGGATGGCTTTGTCCATGCGGATCATACCAGTCTGGGCGGAGATGATGGCATTGCAGTTGCCATGGGGCTTGCTATTCTGGAAGATGACAGTCTGGAACACCCCGATCTGGAAGTCGTATTTACGACAGAGGAAGAGGTTGGCATGGATGGGGCGATTGCTCTGGATACCTCTGATCTGAAGGCCGCCTATCTGCTCAATCTTGATTCCGAGGCGGAAGGGGAATTTCTGGCCGGATGCGCAGGCGGCGTGAAGGCAGAAGCACTCTTTTCCTACCTGCCGGAAGAAGCAGCCGGAGAAGGGCTGCAGATCCGGATCGGCGGACTGGCCGGCGGTCATTCCGGTGATGAGATCGATAAATGCAGGGCCAATGCCAATATCCTTCTGGGACGTGTGCTGGGGGCTATGCAGGAGAAGGGATCTTTCCGGATCGTTTCTGTCAGCGGCGGCGCCAAGGACAATGCCATCCCCGTAGACAGCAGCGCTCTGATTATCGCAGAGTCTGAGGATACAGACAGTCTTTGTCAGGCAGTGGAAAAAATCGCCGCCAAAATCAAGGCTGAGTTCCGGACGGCTGATCCCGGGATCACGATCACTGCAGAAAAGACAGGAGAGATGAGGGCAGATGCCTTTGATCCTGTGTTTGCAGACAACATGATTTTTATGCTCCTGCAAGTGCCCAATGGAATCCAGACCATGAGCGCTGATCTGCCCGGCCTGGTAGAAAGCTCCTTAAATCTGGGTGTTCTCCGGACAGAAGATGATGGGGTGCACATGACCTGGGCTGTCAGAAGCAGTGTAAAGTCCTTAAAGGAACTGATCTGTGACAAGCTGGAGCGTCTGACCATTCGTCTGGGCGGAACCATTTCCTGGCATGGTGCTTATCCGGAATGGACATTTAATCCGGATTCCCGCATCTGCCGCCTCTGTGCAGATGTTTATAAAGAGCAGACAGGAAAAGAAGCTGTGATCACAACCATCCATGCCGGACTGGAGTGCGGCCTTCTCAGTGAGAAAATGCCGGAACTTGACATGGTCAGCATGGGCCCGGATCTTTATGATATCCACACCAGCAGAGAGCGCATGGATATCGCTTCCGTGCAGCGGTCTTACCAGCTGGTGCGTGAAGTGATCCGCAGAATCGGAAGTCTCAGTTAAAATACAGATATAATAAAGAAAGGGATAGATCATCATGAATCTGAAAGGAAGAAATCTGTTAAAAATACTTGATTTTACACCGGAGGAGCTGACATATCTGATCGACCTGGCAGCTGATCTGAAAGAAAAGAAGAAAAACGGGATCTCAACCACCGATCATCATACAGGCAAAAATATTGCTCTGATTTTTGAGAAAACCAGTACCCGTACCAGATGCTCATTTGAAGTAGCAGCCAATGATCTGGGCATGCACACAACTTATCTGGATCCCAGCGGTTCCCAGATCGGCAAAAAGGAGAGCATTGCAGATACAGCCCGCGTTCTGGGCCGTCTCTATGACGGTATCGAATACCGTGGTTTTGACCAGTCAATCGTAGAGGATCTTGCAAAATATGCAGGTGTTCCTGTATGGAACGGTCTGACCAACCAGTCTCATCCCACCCAGATCCTTGCAGATCTTCTGACCATCCGTGAGAAGTTCGGCCATCTGGAAGGAATCAAAATGACTTACATGGGAGACGCCAGATATAATATGGCCAATTCCCTGATGGCAGGATGCGCCAAGATGGGCATGCACTTTACAGCCTGCACCAGCAAGAAATTTTTCCCGGATGCAGATGTGGTAGACCAGTGCAGAGCTGTCGCAGAGCAGACCGGCGCTACCATCACTCTGACAGATAATGTAGAGGAAGGTGTAAAGGGTGCAGATGTCATTTATACAGATGTCTGGGTATCCATGGGAGAGCCGGATGAAGTCTGGGAGGAGAGAATCCGCGAGCTTTCTCCTTATCAGGTCAATGCAGCAGCTATGAAGCTGGCCGGACCGCAGGCTATTTTCATGCATTGCCTGCCTGCATTTCATGATCTGAATACAGAGATCGGCAGAAAGATTTCTGAAAAGTTCGGTATTAACGAGATGGAAGTCACAGACGAGGTATTTGAATCTGCCCAGTCTGTTGTATTTGATGAGGCTGAAAACCGCATGCACACCATCAAAGCGGTCATGGATGCG
>CAMMZE010000049.1 GCA_946529195.1 uncultured Lachnospiraceae bacterium | reverse complement strand
GAATACTTGTAAAGAGGGAGTTAGATGTCGAATTGTGTCGGAGGATGATAATTGCAGACCGGCCCGGAAGGGTGGTATGATAGAAGTGGTTCCTGGAAAGTATCTTGAGCATTCAGCCTGAAATGAGCACAATATTGCTGATATATCACAGAAATTACAGGTATTTGGATGAATTTTGGCATAGTCTTTCCATTCAGGAACAAAAAAGGGGGTGTTTTTGACAGAAAAATGGGACAAAGGGGATAAAAACAGGTGCAAAGCTCGGTGGAAAATGCATAATTCTTGCTGTATTTGCCTTTGTGTAGTATAATCATGAGTATCAGTGACGAAACAAGAGCGCGGGGATCATAAGATGATTGGAAGCCCTGCGCGGGAGTTAAACTATATGAGGAACAAAAGAGCTAAGAGATTTACCGCTGCCTCTTTTCTTGCGGCAGTATCTTTTGGACTGGCTGTCCTGCTGGCACTGATCATGGCAGCATGCCTGCTTTTTGTCAGAAATCCATGGACAGTCCATAAGCTGGATGCGAGCCGGGATATTACGCAGGAGCTTGTCAGAGCTGCTGACAGCCAGGCTCCCTATGTACAGATCAGGAATATGGACCTGACTTATACAGGATATTATGAGACAGACGCTGCTGGGACAGTCCTGGCTTACTGTTATTTCGGCGAGACAGGAGACAGCAGCGTACTGGTCTCCATAGCAGCGGAGGATGGCGGTGAACTGGCCAGGGACAGCTCGGCCCCTGGATCGGTACTGAAAGATGCATCCTTTTCCGGCAGAGCGGTGACAGGCAGTGAGATGGCCGGTCATCTGGCCCAGGGAGAGGGCATGGAGCTGCAGGCCTATACAGACCAGTATCATATGGCAGGCCCGGAGATCTTTTCTTATGGCAGTGACAGAGAGCGGATTATTATCTACCATCTGATGCTCCTGACAGGGATCATTGGATCCGCAGCGGCGGGGGGAGTCTTCCTTTCTGAAGCAGCAGCCCGGCGCCGGGAGGAAGAGGCAGCTGAGACAGATAGTTCTGACGACAGATAAAGAGTACAGCAGGAAAGATAAGAGCAGGAGGAACGAATGAAAAGAGTAGTACCTGTATTAATTGTAATTATTCTGATTTTAGGTGTAGGCGGTTTTTTTGCCTATGAGACGATCGGGAAGAAATATCAGCCGGAGGTTGACCGGCTGGATTATAAAGCAGAACTGGGCCTGGGGGAGGATGAGTATTCCATCACCCTCAACAGAGAGCTGCTGACCGATGAGCATGCACTGGAGATCGACGGCAGGATCTATCTGCGGGTCGGTTTTGTAACGCAGAGCATCAACAGCCGTTTTTATTATGATGACAATGAAAGCCTGTTCCTTTATACCACCCCCACGGAGATCCTGACCTTTACGCCGGATGTGCAGACATATACCATCACAGCCTGGGACAGCAGCAGTGAAGGGGATGAGGGATATACAGTCGTTCGGACAGTAGACGGAGTCCCTTATGTAGATGCCTCCTATGTACAGGAAAAGACAAAGATGGATTATGCTTCCTACACAGACCCCGAGCGTATCGTGATCAATACGAAATGGGGCGAGGAGAGCGTAGTATCCATCAAGGAGGACACGCCGCTTCGTTACCGCGGAGGTATTAAGAGTGAGATTCTCCGTACGGCAGAGGCAGGCGAGGAGATGGTCCTTCTCGATGATTCTTATGAGGACTGGGTCTGCCTGGCATCCGAAGACGGATATATCGGATGGATTTCCAGGAAGGCAGCCGGCAAGGCAAGTCTCACCCAGCTGGAGGAACCGGAGTTTACAGAGACGGAATATCCTTCCATCCACAAAGATTTCAAGATCAACATGCTCTGGCACCAGGTGATGTCAGAGGCTGCCAATGAATATGTCGATGATGTGATCAAGGCTTCCCCGGGCATCAATGTATTATCACCTACCTGGTTCTATTTTGAGGATACCAATGGCACGGTGGCATCGATTGCCGGATCAGATTATGTGGAAACCTGCCATAAGGCGGGAATCGAGGTCTGGGCACTCTTTGCCAATGAGTTCCCGGAGGATGACACCCGCGTCTTTGACCAGGCCAAGACCACAGAGACCCTTTCCTATACTTCCAGGAGAAGTCAGATCATCGCCCAGCTGATCCAGTATGTAAGAGATGCCGGGATTGACGGAATCAATATTGACTTTGAGATGATCGCAGAGGATGCTGCGGATGACTATATCGAGTTTATCAGGGAACTTTCCATTCCCTGCCGCTATTACGGCATCGTTCTCTCAATAGATAACTATGTACCTGCTTATACCTATTACTACAACAGAAGGGAGCAGGGTATTGTAGCGGATTATGTGGTTGTTATGACCTATGATGAGACACTGGGATCTTCTGATACACCGGGACCGATCGCTTCTTCGGCATTTGTCCGTCAGGGTGTGGCAGATACGCTGGAACTGGTTGACAAGAGCAAGGTGATTGACGGTATTCCTTTTTATACCCGTGTCTGGTCTACAACGCCGGGCGGAGAGGTCAGCTCTTTTGCCTGCGGCATGGAAGAGGCCGCTGGATATCTTACGGACCACAAGGTGACACCGGCACTGGATGAGTCTTCAGGACTCAATTATGGAAGCTATACCTCGACCATCGACGGCAATTTCTATGAGATCTGGCTGCAGGATGCAGATGCCGTGGCAGATGAGATGTCCATTATCGCAGAGTACGATCTGGCAGGTGTGGCAGCCTGGAAATCCGGTTTTGAGAGCGGACAGGAGATCTGGAAGATCATTTCTGACGGTCTTGCCAAATAAAGGATGATATTAGATCTCCCTCGCATCGCAAAAGGCGGGCGCGGGAGATCTTTCTTAAAAAGGAGAGTTAGGCCTATGCGGTTTATACATACAGGAGATATTCATCTGGGGGCGGCTCCGGACAGCCTGATGCCATGGTCTCTGGAGCGGCGCGGAGAGATCCGGGATACTTTTATGAGGCTACTGGAAGAGGTGCGGCGGGAGAAGACAGATCTGCTCCTGATCGCAGGAGATCTTTTTCACAGGCAGCCTCTGAAAAAGGAGCTCCGGGAGGTCAATTATCTGTTTTCCAGGATTCCGGATACACAGGTTGTGATCATTGCCGGCAATCATGACTGCATTGGAGAGCATTCTTTTTATAAGGATTTTGAATGGGCGTCTAATGTCAGTTTTTTTCGGAAGAATCATATGTCTTATATCTATCTGAAAAAGCTGAATACGATCATTTACGGGATGAGTTACGACAGGGAACAGATCCAGAGCCCGGTCTATGACAAGGTGAAGGTGATGCGGCGTTTCGCTGACGGCAATCCTGTGCCCGAAGATACGATCCATATCCTGCTGGGGCATGGAGGCGACAGCCTGCATATCCCCATTGATAAAAATGCGCTCCGCCGTGCCGGCTTTGACTATATAGCCCTGGGGCATATTCATAAGCCCTGGATTGATGAAGAGGCCGCTATGGCTTACTGCGGGGCCCTGGAGCCGATTGACCGCAATGATGAGGGAGAACACGGATATATCAGCGGATCCTGTGAGAATGGTCTGACCCATCTGGAGTTCGTACCCTTTGCCCGCAGATCTTATCTGAGCCTGCAGATCCCGGTTGATAGGGACATGACCATGCAGGCAATCGCGGACGAGGTCAAAAAGCAGATCGCTGCTTGCGGCAGGGATCATATCTATAAGATTGTGCTGGACGGGGTTCGGGACCCGGAGATCGATATAGAGCCCGGACTGATCGAAAGGGCCGGCCGTATTCTTTCTGTGGAAGATCATACGGCAGCAGGCTTTGATTTTGATGCTCTGTATGAGGAGAATAAGGATAATGTGATCGGCATGTATATTGCCCGGATCCGCGCGTCAGAGGCTGATGAAAGCGTGAAAGAGCAGGCGCTGCTCTATGGGATGAAGGCCCTGTATCATATGTACCGGGGGGATCATGTATGAAGATAAAACATCTGGATATCGCTCATTTTGGTAAATTTCATGATAAGCAGATGGAGCTGACTCCCGGGATCAATATCATCTACGGACAGAATGAGACGGGCAAGTCGACCGTGCACAGCTTCATCGGCTGTATGTTCTTCGGAGCGGAAAAGCTGCGGGGACGCGGAGCCGGGAAGGATACTTATTCCAGATTCCAGCCCTGGCAGGGAAGCGGTGCCTATGCCGGAAGCATGACCTTTACTTACGGTGACGGAACTTACCGGATCATCCGGGATTTCCAGAAGGATAACATGGGAAGCACGGTGATCGATGAGAATACAGCGGAGGTCATTGCAGAGGGACCGGCAGGGATTGCGGGGATCATTCCGGGTTTTACCCGGGAAAAGTACAGAAATACGATCAGCGCAGGACAGGTTTCAATGCAGACGGATGATTCTTTTGCATCCGGGATGCGCAGCTATCTGGCAAATCTGTCTATGAGCGCCAATGAAGAAGTAGATATTGACAAGGCGCTCCAGTATCTGAAAACGGAGAGATCCAGGGTGAATTCCAGGATCTCGGCGGCAAAGACAGGTGAGGATGAAAAAGAGGTCCTGAGTCTGCGCAGTGAGATTGCTGCGGAGACAGGTCTGCGGGAGGAGCTGGAAGCCCTGGACCAGGCCAGAGAGCAGATGGAAAAGCAGGCCGCAGGGCTGCAGGCAGAGTGTGACCGGGAGGTCCGGGAGGATCAGGAGTCACGCGCGGCGGCCATCCGGCTGATCCAGGAAAATAATGATATTGCGACCCAGTACCGGGAGAAAAAGGCGGCACTGGCCCAGGCATCCAGGGACAGGATCCATGCTGACCCGGCGACACTGCAGGCGGAGATGTCAGACTACAGGCAGCGTCACCAGAGGATTACAGATTTCAAATACCGTCTGGCAGGCGCCCAGGCGGAGATGGATGGATCAGCTTTCCGGGCACTTGCATTTTCCCTGCCTGTTGCAGCACTTGCGCTTTTTATCTGGCTGCTGGGGAAAAACGTCGGCATCCAGGAGAGCGCCCGGCAGATCCTTGCCCTGATCATTCTTGGGGCGGCAGCCCTGATTTTCCTGGTTTCGCTTCTTTCCGCGTTGAAGAAGCGGCACCGGGTACAGAGACTGGAAGCAGAGATGCTGCCTCTGGAGAAAGCCCAGCAGGCCCTGCTCCGCAAATACGGGGTCTCGTCTTTTCAGGAACTGCAGGAAGGCGCTGCCAATATGGTATCGGATTCCAGGCAGGAACAAATCCTGCGCAGAGAGCTTGCCCAGCTCAAAGAGCGCTATAATTCCCTGCAGGAACCGCTGCGTCCCTATCTGGAAAAGTACGGGGAAAGCCTGTCACTGGAATCGGACGCCGGAAAAGTGCAGCAGGAAGAGATAAAAAGGCTTCGGGGACAAATCAGCGACAATCTGAAGAAGTGCAGTCAGATCGAGTGGCAGCTGGAGCAGATCGGGGAGCAGAGCAGACAGCTGGAAGTGCTTCAGGAGCGGCTTCAGGAGAAAAAGAGAATCAAAAATGAAGATCTGGAAAACCTGCTGGCCCTTGATCTGGGCATCCGGACAATCCAGGATATCACGACCCAGATCCATGGTACCTTCGGGGCGGATCTCAATGAGGAGGTATCCAGGCTGTTCGGCCTGATCTCAGATGGCAGTCACGGCCGCATTATGCTGGACCATGATTTCCGGATCCTGGTAGATGACGGAGGCAGACCGGTGCCGGTCTCCCAGGTGTCGGCAGGCACGGAAGATCAGATCTACTTTGCTGTCAGGCTGGCAGTCAGCCGGATCTTTTTTGAGGAAAGCATGCCTCTGATTCTGGATGACAGTTTTGCCTTCTATGATGATAAACGGCTGGAGCGGACCCTGCGCTGGCTGGGAGAGAGAAGCGGATTCCCGCAGATCCTGCTCTTTACCTGTCATCGCAGGGAAGCAGAGATCCTGTCCAGGCTCGGAATTCCATTTACTTTTCATCAACTGTAATTCAAAAAACAAAAACGGCGGGCTGCCCGGAAAAGCAGTCCGCCGTATATTTATCGGAAATTTTGTCAGTGGTGATATTTGTTGTAAAAATCAAGGGCACCGCGAATCTTGGCACTGGGATCAAGCAGTTCGCTGATCGAATGGTCATAGTTGAGCTTATCGATCAAAAGAGCGATATACTTGCTGATATCTACGCTGATGTAATAGTCACGGCTGAGCAGTTCAGGAGTCTGGTAGATGGCATTGGTCGTGAGAACCTTGGAGAGCAGACCCTCTTCGCAGGCCTGATCGAATGTTTCAAGACCATGTGTGAAGAGACCGAAGGTAGCTGCTGCGAAGATCCTTCTGGCTTTGCGCTTCTTGAGCTCACGGGCTACATCAAGCATGCTGTCGCCGGATGCGATCATATCATCAATAATCACAACATCCTTGCCTTCCACGGAAGAACCGAGGAATTCGTGTGCAACAATGGGATTGCGTCCGTTTACAATACGGGAGTAATCCCTTCTCTTGTAGAACATACCCATATCAAGACCGAGCACGTTGGAATAATAGACAGCTCTGCTCATGGCACCTTCATCCGGGCTGATGATCATCATGTGCTCTGAATCCACTTCCAGATCCGGAATGTTCTGGAAGAGGGCCTTGATGAACTGGTAAGTGGGCATGATATTGTCAAAACCGCTGATGGGAATAGAGTTCTGAACTCTGGGATCATGCGCATCAAATGTAATAATGTTCTCAACGCCGAGAGAATTCAGCTCCTGAAGCATAACGGCGCAGTCCAGAGACTCTCTGGAAGTACGCTTGTGCTGGCGGCTCTCATACAGGAAGGGCATGATAACATTGATCCTTCTTGCTTTGCCGGTAGCAGCTGAGATGAGACGCTTGAGATCAGCGTAATGATCATCCGGGGACATACGGTTGGGGAATCCGCTCATCTGGTAGGTAACGGAATAATTGGTAACGTCTACCAGGAAGTAGAGATCTTTACCTCTGATGGACTCCAGGATCGATCCCTTTGCTTCGCCGGAAGCGAAACGGGGACACTTAGCTTTTACAAGGTAAGAATCCGGGGAGGCCGGAAGGCCGGGTCTGAGGACAGCGTCCCTTTCCTTACGCCACTCAGTGATGTAATCGTCAACAACTTTTCCGAGATTAAGGCAGCCCTCCAGAGGGATGATGCCCAGATCTCCGACAGGAAGGGAGTCCCTGAACTCTTCGATATTTTGTGCCATGACAAAACCTCCGTAAATATAAAAATGCTTTT
>CAMMZE010000048.1 GCA_946529195.1 uncultured Lachnospiraceae bacterium | reverse complement strand
TTCTTTGCCTTTGCCATGTCTTACTTGCTCCTTTTTCAGAAAAGAAAGATGCAGTCCGAAAACTGCATCTTTTGTACATGTCCGGAATCCGCCTGTCTATTATTTCCTGACGATGCGGATATGCTTCTGAGCTTGTTCCAGCTCTACACTCAGGCTGAGCTTGCCGCCGATATTGGTGGTGTAAGTACCTGCGCTTACATCATCGATCAGGACTTCATACTCTGTCTTCTCCGCCAGCTCCAGAGTAATCTGGGTGTCAGTATAACCGGATACATAAAAATCTACTTCATCCGCCTTCTGCACAAAGCCTTCCACTTTTGTGCCGGGAACTGACTCATAGAGAAATCTCTCGTTCTTCTCCAGTTTGGTAATGTCTTTGAAGGTCTTTACCTTGTATATATCACCGCAGAAAGCAAAATCAGGCTGCTTTGCCTTTGCCTCCAGCGTATAATCTCCAAATACAAGTCTGGAATCTTCCGAAACAGAAATCAACTTTACTTCTGATGCCATAGTCCATCCTCCGGATTATAAAATTCAGGTACTTTGGGCAGCCAGCGCCGCCCGGTCCTGTAATATCATTATACAATATATGCGCTGCTTTCTCCAGCTTTTATTTTTTCTGGTTATCCTCCAGGGTCCTGATTGTCTTATAGCTTTTTCCGTTCCGCTTCTGCACGCACAGAGCAGGTCCGGAAACGGCCAGGCGCAGAACATCTCCGCTCGCGATTGCTCCCTCCAGATACAGTTCCGCCAGGCGGTCTTCTATTTCATTCTGGATCAATCTGCGCAGAGGCCTTGCCCCGTAGCTTGCGTCAAAGCCTTTTTCTGCCAGGAATGACTGTACCTGATCTTTGTATTTCACCGTGATCTGCAGCTGCTCATAAATGCGCCTCGTCACTTCCGCCAGCATCAGGCCGGCAATCTGACTGACATCCTTCTGGTTGAGGGAACGGAATACAATGATCTCATCAATTCTGTTTAAGAACTCCGGCTTGAAGATCTTTTTGACAGCGTCCATCACCTTGGTCTTCATATCCGAATAATCTGCCGCTTCCGGGTCTCCCACGGAAAAGCCCATGCGGACACGGGATACGATGCTGGAGGCGCCTGCGTTAGAAGTCATGATGATAATGGTATTCTTAAAATCAACCTTTCTCCCCTGTGAATCTGTGATGCGGCCGTCATCCAGGACCTGAAGCAGAATATTAAATACATCCGGATGGGCCTTTTCGATCTCATCAAAGAGAATGACCGAATAGGGATTGCGGCGGATCTTTTCGCTGAGCTGGCCGCCTTCCTCATAGCCTACATATCCCGGAGGCGATCCGATCAGTTTGGATACGCTGTGCTTTTCCATGTACTCCGACATATCTACCCGGATCATGGCATCCTCGCGGCCAAAAATCGCTTCCGCAAGCGCCTTGGACAGCTCCGTTTTGCCCACGCCTGTCGGTCCCAGGAAAAGGAATGAGCCAATCGGTCTCTTAGGGTCCTTGAGACCTACCCTTCCGCGCCTTATTGCCTTGGAAATGGCAGAGACAGCCTCTTCCTGACCGATTACACGCTGATGGAGAATCTCCTCCAGTTTGCGCAGCCTTGCCGACTCTTCTTCCTGCAGTTTCTGCACGGGGATTCCGGTCCAGCTGGCTACAATATCAGCCACATCTTCCTCTGTCACAGTCTTTTGTTCTTCTTTTCTGTGTTCCTTTTGCTGCGCCAGCATGATCTTGCCGTGCAGAAGATCCTGCCGGGCTTTGATGCGGGCGGCCTCTTCAAATGCCTCCCGGCGGATTGCTTCTTCCTTCTCCTCTTCCAGCTCCTTGATCATCTTATTCATGGCGGTGATCTCGGAAGAAGGCGCGAAGGTGCCCAGACGGACCTTGGAAGCGGCCTCATCTACCAGATCAATGGCCTTATCCGGCAGGAAACGGTCGCTGATATAGCGGGCAGATAAGGTAACTGCAGCCTGCAAAGTCTCATCCGGGATTCGGACATGATGGTGCTCTTCATAAACAGGTCTGAGTCCTTTCAGGATCTCTACCGTTTCTTCCTCGGAGGGCTCTTCAATCATGACAGGCTGAAAACGTCTCTCCAGAGCTGCATTTTTCTCAATATTTTTGCGGTACTCATCAATGGTCGTTGCGCCAAGGATCTGCAGTTCTCCCCTGGCCAGACTGGGTTTGAGGATATTGGCCGCATCCAATGCACCTTCGGCTCCGCCGGCCCCGATGATGGTGTGCAGCTCATCGATAAAGAGAAGAATATCTCCTTCTGATCTGACTTCGCTGATGATCTTCTTGATCCTCTCCTCAAACTCGCCCCTGTACTTGGAACCGGCAACCATGCCGGAGAGATCCAGTGTGAGCAGCCTCTTCCCCCGCAGGGTCTCAGGCACTTCATCTGCAGCGATCAGCTGGGCAAGTCCTTCTGCGATCGCTGTTTTACCTACGCCCGGCTCACCAATCAGACAGGGATTATTCTTGGTTCTGCGGGACAGGATCTGGATGACTCTCTGGATCTCGCGCTTTCTGCCGACCACAGGATCCAATTTGCCGTTTCTGGCCATTTCTGTCAGGTCACGGCTGTACTTATCGATGGTAAGTCCCTCTTTTTTCTTTTCAGAACGAGCAGGCTGCGCGGCAGCGTCTGCCTGGCGCAGATCTTCACTGACCTGGCGCACGATCTCTACCGCAAGCCGCTGTACATTGACGCCGATTGCGGAAAGCATCTGCGCGGCGACACAGTTTCCTTCGCGGAGAATGGCATACAGCAGGTGCTCTGTGCCGATTGCCGTGCTGCCATAGCGGTTTGCTGTCCGGCCCGCGATATCAAAAACTCTGAGGCAGCGGGGCGTAAAATCTCCCGGCTCCCTGGTCGGGGCAGCCCCTTCTCCCGCCGTCTTGTCGATCATTCCCATCAGACGGCTTTCCGAGACCTCATGATCCGTCAGGATCTGGCAGGCCAGCCCGTTTTTCTCCCGGAGCAGGCCGATCAGCAGATGCTCCGTACCGATATAGCTGTGCCGCAGATCTCCTGCTGCCTCTCTGGCATACTGAAGTACATTGGCTGCAAGCTGTGTAAATTTATATTGCATGGAAATATATTACCTCCGGTTATGTCTGTTTTAATCTATTGCCGGCAAAACGCTGCGAATATAGTCTGCCCGCAGCTTGCCTGTTTCTGTCTGCGAATCCTCCGCATTCTGCAGAAGTACCGCGTCCAGAATCCGGACCATGGCAGAAAATCTGCCTGTCAGGATATCCTCTCCCCAGATCTGATGCCTGTCAGCCAGACGCAGAAAAGAGAGGTAATTGAGAGCCTCTTCGCAGTCCAGATCTCTCGCATATCGCAAAAGCCCGTAGGCTCTGTACATCTGGTCAAGATCCTTTTCTTCCTCTTCCAGAGATCTCTGCCGGTAGGCATTGTTCTCGCTCTGCTGCAGACTCTGGGCCAGAAACTCCAGTGCCGACAAGGTCTCTGCTTCCGAAAGGCCCAGTGTTTTTCTGTTTTTGATCCTGTAAATACAGCCTGGCGCTTCCCCTTCTCCGCTGAAATGCTGGCGCAGAGAAAAGCCGTATTGAGAAAACTCCTTCTCGATCTTAGCGATTTTTCTTCTCTTTTCCAGATAATGCAGATGGAGCAGATAAGAAATCTGCAGTCCCGTTCCGGTATAGAGCGGGCTGGCCGTCAGATATCCGTACTTGCTGCTGAAGGCATAAGGCAGATGGCGGTTGATCGCATCGTCCACTTCATTTGCCTTTCTGAGTGCCAGGCGGACTTTCTGCCCCGGGCAGGATACCTGCACGCACAAGTGTTCCTTGCCTCCGACCAGGATGCTGACCGACTCATCCTCCGACAAAAGCAATCCCTCTTCCTCTGCTTCTCCGTGCATATTTGGCGGAATAGCCAAAGTACTGATCAGACTGCCGCAGTTGCTTTTTGCTTCTCCGGATAAGGGGATATAGGTAAAATGCGTCTGAAGCCGGTCTTCTTCCGCCTGCACCGCTCTTCTCACCAGATCGGAGAGCTGCACTCTCTGGTCTCTGTTCATCTTGCCTGCAAAAGGAAATCCGTCAACATTTCTGACCAGGCAGACCTGGCCGCCAACGATGACGCCGGGATCGCAGGCTTCCAGTTCATACCAGCTAAGCATGCGGTTCCTCCTTCTTTCCTTTCAGCAAATCGCGAATCCTGGCTGCCTGTTCATAATCCTCACGCTCAATCGCCCGCTTCAGAGCGCCGCGAAGTTCTTCACGGGCAGCTTCCGGGTCCACTGTAATCCTTACTTCGGTATCATCCTTCACAGTTTCTCCCGGATCAAAGGTCTCCTCTTCCAGATCCGGAATCTCTACGGTCTCCCCGCTGAACCGGGGCAGTTTTCCCGAATGGCGAAGTCCACCCTGAATCTTTTTCAGATAGCCGTCCAGAAGGAAATGGAAGGTTCTGTAGCAGGAAGGGCAGCCAAATTTCCCATCCTGCAGAAAATCTTCGTAAGTTTGCCCGCATACCAGGCAGCGTACATTGGTCTTGGCCCTGTCGACAGGTTTGCCTTCTCCTCCGGCAAAGTTCATCACGCTCTCAAACAACTTAGACAAAAAGGAGCCGCCGGCCAGATTCTGGAGAGGCCCTCCCCGCTTTGATGCACACTCTCCGCAGAGGTGAGTCTCTCTGCTCTCACCGTTTATGATCTCAATAATAGAGAGAACGGCTTCTCTTTCCCTGCACTCATCACATATCATAATGATCCACCTTCCGGCCCCTCTGCCGGCCTGCTGTAATAATCATAAATATAATCGATCAGTTCGTGAACTTCCTCCCGCCGGATACCCTTGCAGATGGCACCTGCCAGGATCACCTGCAGATCATCCATAAGCTTTTGTCTGGACTGCATCCGGTCACAATCAATGGCGATCACAGCACCCTTTCGCCTGTCCAGTTTGACATAGCCTTCCTGGCGCAGTACGGTATAGGCCTTATTGACCGTATGCATGTTGATGCCGATCCGGTCCGCCAGCTGCCGCACGGACGGCAGGGAATCCCCCACACTCAGCTGTGACATGGCAATCCCTATGATGATCTGATTGCGCAGCTGCATGTAGAGCGCTTCATCGCTGTTAAAGTCTATCTCGAGGATCATAAACTCACCCTCCTGTTATCATAAGTAAAAAAAGCATCTGTGCTATACATAGTATAACACAGATGCCCTGTAAATCAATAGAGTATCTTACAGAAGAAATGGTCTCTTCCATCAGTAGATGCCAGATATTTTATCCTGCATGATTTTCAGATCAGTTCTTTCATCAAGCCTCTTTTGTACTTTTTCTGCCAGTTCGATTTCGTCTGTGATCACACCATCAACCTGGCTGTCAAGGAAACGATACATGCCTGCTTCATGGTTGACTGTCCAGACGATTGCCTGTTTGCCCGCATTATGCACCTGCAGAATACGTTCGTCCGAAGCAAATTCCTCTTCCATGATCAAAAGGTCGCAGTTGAGCCGGGTGACATCTCCTATGCCCGCAAAGAACAAGGTTCCTGTTTCAAACTCCGGATACTTTGTTTCTGCGTAATCAATCACCTTGTATTGGAGGGAAATGAGCACAGCGTCCTCTTCGCATCCTTTTTCCCGGACCATACGGACAACATCGTCGACCATCTGCTCGTCTGCGGTAGCTCCTTTCATTTCAATAAAGAGCTTTTCTTTGCCCTTAATCACATCCAGCATTTCTTCCAGAGTCACAACCGGAAGCAGGGCTCCGCTGCCTGTGGTATCTTTGATCCTCAGCTGCCGGATTTCCTCTAATGTCATATCCTGCGGTGCTTTTGCCACTCCTGTCAGACGCTGGAAGGTATCATCATGATTAATCACATAATAACCATCCTTTGTCCTGTGAATGTCGATCTCACTGGCATAGCAGCCATGTTCAATGGCCACCTCCAGGCCTTCCAGCGAATTCTCCGAAGCAAGACTTCCTCCTGCCCGGTGGGCTATGATTTTAACCGGTTCCTCTCTTAAGAAAACCTGCTCGAACTGAAGTCCGGCGGCGACAGACAGCAGAGCCACAAAAGCGGTTACAGCAATCATGCCCATGACTCTTCTGCGGTAGAGGGCCTTTTTAGGTCTCTCCAGCCAGTCTTCAGGCTCCCCTGCAGAATACTTGAAATACATACGTGTAAAGCGGAGGATAAAATAGGCGCTGCACAGAAGCATAATAATAGAAACCAGGTATGCCCCCATCAGAACTGTAAATGCGCACATGATGCGGTAAACGATCATCATAGCCGCATCGTCAAATCTTTCTTCCAAAAAGAGATCTGACACGGGGACTTTGGGAACATCTTTCCCCAGGCTTTCCAGCCATATTCCCGGAAGAGAGCGCAAAAGTATAAAGGCAGCCACATAGATCAGTGCCACAACCAGGCCAAACTTAATAATACTGAATATGATTTCTTTCTTATGCGCCTTTATGATAGCGACAGAAGCCTTTCTCCCTTCCTTTGGACTTTTTCCGTCAATCAGGACTTCATGAAGGACAAACACGGACCGATAGCCAAACCAGGCCAGAAACAGAATTCCTGCCAGGTATCCGATTGTATAAAGGGGCTTTGCCCAGATTACATCCATAATAAAATTGGGAATATAAAAATGTTCTGTCAGGCTGATGGAAAAACCGACGCCGCAGAGGGGTACGGCAATGAAAATGTAGATCAGCACCAGAATGCCGGTCGGATTAAAGAAGAGGCGAATCGACCGGATCCCTTTTTTGATTTCCTGCAATACGCTGACTTTGCGGCCGTTTAAGATATCGTCGCACATATGAATCTCAGCGAAGATTTCCATAACAACATAAACAAGCACCAGAAGAAAACCCAGGGCCAGAATAACAGGCGCTTTCCAGCTAAACAGAAAAGCCCGCAGATTTGCTGTTGTGATAACGCCTCCGCCCGCTCCTGCTACTGTGTTGATAAATCTGATCAGCAAAGTGGTCGGAAAGGCAAGAATGACCAGGACCAGAAACTGAAAACTCCACATTTCCGGCAATGCCTGAACTACAAGTTTCCGAAAGCTGACTCTCTGCAGCTGATTTTCTTCTTTTTGTCTCATTTTTCTACTTCCCCTGATGTCTTTTGTTAATAAAGGCAGCAGAGCCTTCCGGCCTCTCCCTCTATCTAATCCCCTCTTCCCTGTATTAAGGTAAAAAAGGAGCATCTGTGCCATAAACATTATAACCCAGATGCTCCTCAAAGCAAAGTTCTATTCTTTGTAAAAATCAGAGTTCCCGAACCCCTT
>CAMMZE010000047.1 GCA_946529195.1 uncultured Lachnospiraceae bacterium | reverse complement strand
TCATAACTTTTGCCATGATAATGTCTCCTTTCTATATATGACCGTATCAACAAAAATGACTATTGACAGGTAGTCATTCTCACGTTTATTTTAATATAATTTAACGATATCGTCAAGCAAAGAGGGGGGCTCTCGTGTTTATTTTTTAACACAATTTTTATCATTTAAAAAAAACCGTCACACAACTCCACTTGTTAGCTATGTATAACTATGTTAAAATAACTATTGTACCTTATTTTGAACGTCAAAAATCCGTCAAAATCACTGTACTGTTTATAAAAACTTTGTTAAGATACAGACAGGGATGAAGGTTTACAAACAAGAGAAGAAACATCCGTGAAAGGAGCGATTCGCTTATGATGAACGCAGATGCCAGTTTAGTAGAAATGAAGCGCAAGATCCAGACAGAGGTCGCCAGACTTGCGTACGAGGGAACACTGCAGGAAAAAGCGGAGTTTATTCCCGAAAAGATTATACCCGGAACCATTCCTCTCTACCGCTGCTGTGTATATAAGGAAAGGGAGATTGTCAGGATCCGGACACGTCTCTGCCGGGGTCTGTCAACCGGTGAGGAAAACAATCCCAATATCATTCAGGTCATTGAGCCTGCATGCGCAGACTGCCCCATCTCCAGTTTTACCGTAACTGATAACTGTCAGAACTGCATCGGCAAGCCTTGTATCAAGTCCTGCCGCTTCGGCGCCATCCAGCCGGGCAAATGGAGATCCCGCATCGATCCCAATAAGTGTAAGGAATGCGGGCAGTGCGCCAAGGCCTGCCCCTACAATGCCATAGTTTATCTGCAGAGACCCTGCAAATCCAGCTGTCCTGTAGGTGCCCTTTCCTATAATGAATACGGCCTGTCAGTCATTGATGACGAGAAATGTATCCGCTGCGGCCAGTGCATCCACCACTGTCCCTTCGGTGCCATCGGCGTCAAAGACTCCTATGTGCAGGTCATCGAAGCGATCCGCTCCGGAAAGCCGGTCTTTGCAATGGCAGCGCCTGCCTGCGAAGGCCAGTTCGGCAAGGGTGTGACCATGGCCAGCTGGAGAAAGGCCATGAAAGAGCTGGGATTTGCTGATTTTATTGAAGTCGGACTCGGCGGCGACCTGACCACCTCCGCTGAGGCAGAAGAATGGTTTGAAGCCTATGAAAAAGGCGAGATGAGAACTACCTCCTGCTGCCCTGCCTTTGTCAACATGATCCGCAAACATTATCCCGATCTTGCTGACAAGATTTCTACAGCTGTCAGCCCCATGTGCAACGTTTCCCGCCTGATCAAGGCGAAACATCCGGGTGCCGTCACCGTTTTCATCGGTCCCTGCGTGGCAAAGAAATCAGAGATTCTGGACCAGCAGATCGAAGGCAATGCTGATTATGCCCTTTACTTTGATGAGATCCAGGCCATGATGGCTGCCAAAGGCGTCCGTTTCGAACAGATTCCTGAGGATTACCAGAAATCCAGTATTTACGGCAAAAAGTATGCAAACGCCGGCGGCGTAACAGCCTCCGTCATCCAGTACCTGAAGGAGACCGGACGCGAGATCAATGCGGAGATCTGCAAGGTCAGCGGCGGAAGTGAGATTAAGAAAACTCTCCTTCTTGCACAGAAAGACCGCTTAAACGCCGAATTCATCGAAGGCATGGTATGTGAGGGCGGCTGCTTTAACGGCCCGGGAAGTATCGATAACGGTCCTTCCGGCATCAAAAACCGGAATGCTCTCCTGGCCCAGGCTGATGGGCGCTCTATCACAGAGAACTTGAAAGACTATGATCTGGAAAGCTTTTCCAGATATCGCTGATCATACCGGTCCGGATATTCAAACACGGATCAGAAAGGAGCCAGTCCATGAACCGACCTTTTATTTTCTGTCACATGCTGACCTCCGCGGACGGCAGGATCCATGGCAGCTACATGCACACACCGGAACTGAAAGACGCAGAGGATGTATTTTATGATCTGGCCTTCGGAAGGCATGCCTTTTACCGTCCCAATGCCTGGATCTGCGGAAGAGTCACCACAGAAGACATGTTCACATGGGGACGCTCTCTCAAACTCGACGAAGGAGCTGCAGCTGTTCCGGAAGGGGATTTTATCATTCCCCACCCCTTTGCGGATTTCTATTACGTTGCCCTGGACTCCCGCGGCGTGATTGCCTGGGACAAAGACAGTGTACGGATCCGCGGCAAAGAGGTCCCCGTTATAGAAGTGCTGACAGAGCGTGCCAGCAATGCCTATAAGGCTTTTCTTCGCAAGTTGGGTATCTCCTACCTGATCTGCGGCAAAGATAAAGTCAGCTATACTATGCTGCTGGAAAAACTCAGTGACCACTTTGACATCGATTCCATCATGCTGGGAGGCGGCGGCGTCCTCAACTGGTCCTTTATCCAGCGCGGACTCTGTGATGAGGTCAGCCTGGTCATGGCTCCTGTTGCAGACGGCAACCAGCACGCAGCTTCCGTATTTGAGACCAATGACCGTTTTTCCGCTCCGCAGGCAGTCGGCTTCCAGCTGCTGAGTGCCGAAGTCCGCAAGGGCGGAACCGCCTGGCTCAGGTACAGCGTCAACAACCGCATAACTGATTAATTGTTATGCACACGCGAAAGGAGACAGGGGACGGTTCTGTGTCACCCCTAGGGGGAGACACGTAAACCGTCCCCTGTCTCCTTTTCTATTTACCAATCAATACGAATGAAATATTCCGGTCAAAATAAAATTAATGACGACATAAATAATCACGATCAGGAAAATAATGGTGCCTGCTTTTGACTTCTTACCGGTGGCTTTCCCGTTTTTTTCTTTATTTCGTTCCATCTGCAGCTGCCGCTGCTGGCTGATCTTCTCCCGCTGACGGGCCATCTTCTCTTTTCTGGCCTGTTTTTCACTGCTTGCCCGCGCTTTCTTGCTGGACATATCCTCACTGCGCTCGTCATACTGACTGCCAAATCGCTCTTCAAAAAACTGATCCCGGTCCGGCAGGGCATGGTGAAAGGCATCATGCGCATCTCCGTAGGCGCAGTCAATCTCTCCTTTTCCTCTTGTCTGACTGTTGAAATGTACATCCAGCATCTGCGGTTTCCAGATCCAGGAATGACAGGCATCGCAATAATGAGCCTTTTTCATTTCACTGTCACACATGGGACACATTCTGACGATCATGATATTTCCTCCTTCCCTGCTGCCTGATACTTGCAAATGTCATTTCTATTATAGCACAGTACTCCGAACAGGTAAAACACCTTTGCATTGCTGACGCTGTAAAAAAGGCGGACCCTTGCGGATCCGCCTCTGATCATATCTTATGATATTTTATACATCCTTCTTGCTGAAGCCGATACGGCCCTGACGGTCCTTGCCCATGCATCTTACCTGGATGACATCGCCGAGGGTCAGTACATCCTCGACGCGCTTTACGCGCTTCTTGTCAAGCTGGGAGATGTGAACCAGGCCTTCCTTGCCGGGTGCGAACTCCAGGAAAGCACCAAACTCTTTGATGCTGACAACCTTACCGGTATAGACCTTGCCTTCCTCAAACTCGGAAACGATCATGGTAATGGTCTCGATGGCCTGCTCGATGCCATTCTTGTCAACGCCGCAGATGGAAACTGCGCCGTCTTCGCTGATGTCGATCTTAACGCCGGTCTCATCGATGATGCGGTTGATAACTGCGCCCTTCTTGCCGACTACGTCGCCGATCTTGTCAGGATCGATTGTGATCTGACGGATCTTGGGAGCGTAAGGAGAAACTTCCTTACGAGGCTCTGCGATAGCAGGTGTCATAACTTCATTGATGATATACTCACGTGCCTCTTTGGTACGTGCGATGGCTTCTCTGATGATCGCCGGTGTCAGGCCGTGGATCTTGATATCCATCTGGATAGCAGTGATACCATCATGAGTACCAGCTACCTTAAAGTCCATATCGCCAAAGAAGTCCTCAAGACCCTGGATATCTGTCAGAACGATGTAATCATCATCAGTCTCACCTGTTACCAGACCACAGGAAATACCTGCAACCTGCTTCTTGATGGGAACGCCTGCTGCCATCAGGGACATGGTGGAAGCACATACGCTGGCCTGAGAAGTAGAGCCGTTGGACTCGAAAGTCTCAGAAACTGTGCGGATTGCATACGGGAACTCCTCCTCGGAAGGAAGAACCGGTACGAGGGCACGCTCCGCCAGTGCGCCATGACCGATCTCACGGCGTCCGGGTCCTCTGGAGGGCTTGGTCTCGCCTACAGAGTAGGACGGGAAATTGTAATGGTGCATATAGCGCTTGGAGGTAACAAACTCATTGAGTCCGTCTACTCTCTGAGCATCAGAAAGCGGTGCCAGTGTGGTGATGGTGCAGATCTGTGTCTGTCCTCTGGTGAACATGGCGCTGCCGTGTGTTCTGGGGAAGAGATCTACCTCTGCTGCCAGGGGACGGATCTGATCGATGGCACGGCCGTCCGGTCTCTTGTGATCCTTGAGGATCATCTTGCGGACTGTCTTCTTCTGATACTGGTAAACAGCATCGCCGATCAGGGGCAGCCAGTCCTCATGCTCTGCAAAAGCCTCAGCCAGCTTATCCTTGATAGCGGAGATGTTGGCATCTCTGACCATCTTGTCATCGGTAAATACAGCCTCTTCCATTGCTGCCGGAGGAACGATCTCTTTGATTGCCTCGTTGAGCTCATCAGGAATGGTGTAATGCTCGTAATCATGCTTTGCCTTGCCGCACTCTTCAGTGATCTGGTCGATGAAAGCGATGATGGTCTGGTTGATCTCATGAGCCTTGAAGATTGCTTCAAGCATGATATCTTCTTTTACCTCATTGGCACCAGCCTCGATCATGATGACCTTCTCACGGGTAGATGCAACGGTCAGAGCCAGGTCAGAAACCTGCTTCTGGGCATTGGTCGGGTTGAAAACGAACTCGCCGTCGATCAGGCCAACCTGTGTGGTAGCGCAGGGACCATCAAACGGGATATCAGAAATGGTTGTTGCGATCGCGGAACCCAGCATAGCTGTCAGCTCAGGGCTGCAGTCCGGATCAACACAAAGTACCAGGTTATCCAGGGTCACATCATTGCGGTAATCCTTCGGGAAAAGGGGACGCATGGGACGGTCGATGACACGGTCTGTCAGGACTGCGTTCTCACTGGCCTTACCCTCACGCTTATTGAAACCGCCGGGAATCTTGCCTGCTGCATACATCTTCTCCTCGTACTCTACGCTGAGTGGGAAAAAGTCGATCCCGTCACGAGGCTTCTCGGATGCGGTCGCGGTGGAAAGTACAACGGTGTCTCCATAGTGCATGAGCGCTGCGCCATTCGCCTGCGCTGCTACACGGCCGATATCCACGCGAAGTGTGCGGCCCGCAAGTTCCATTGTGAATGATTTGTACTCTTTTGACATGTTTTTCTCCTTATGCTTCTCTTCTTCTCTTCTTCGCCGGCCTGCTCCTGCAAGGCCGCTGCGCCTTCCAGGCGCTTTCCGGCATATTCATGCCTTTTTCAGTCCTTTGGAAAGCCTGTTAGCAAACCGCGCCGGGCACTGATGTGTCCGACGCGGCAGATAAAGCTTCCAGTTTTTGCGGAAATTATCTTCTCAGACCTAACTTCTCAACGATCGCTCTGTATCTCTCGATGTCCTTAGCCTTGAGGTAGTCAAGAAGACCACGTCTCTGGCCGACCATCTTGAGCATACCACGTCTGGAATGATGATCCTTCTTGTGTGTCTTGAGATGCTCGGTAAGGTCTGCGATTCTAGCAGAAAGAATAGCGATCTGAACCTCCGGTGAACCGGTGTCCTGAGCGTTCTGGCCGTACTTTTCGATGATTTCCTGCTTCATTTCTTTTGTGATCATAGTAAAATCCTCCTGATTTGATAAAATGCCTGGCACTAAGATCCGGTCGGAGTGTCCGCGATCCGGGTGCAGGTTAAAAAATCATACCTAGTCATTCTAACACAGGCCTAAATACTTGTAAATACTTTTTTTGTCCGCAAAGAAAGACAAAACCGTTTTCTATTGCATTCCCGCAAATTTAGCGATAAACTAAGCTATCAGTAAATATTAAGGAAACAATACAGCGAGGTAGCTATTATGAAATTATGGGGCGGACGCTTCACAAAAGAAGAAAACCAGCTCGTTCACAATTTTAATGCGTCGATTTCTTTCGACCAGAAATTTTTCCGGCAGGACATCCGGGGCAGCATCGCTCATGTGACCATGCTGGCCGCACAGGGAATCCTCACAGAGCAGGAACGCGATACGATCATCGCTGCTCTTGAGCAGATCTGCGCAGACATCGAAAACGGTGCTTTGGAAATTACCGGCGAATATGAAGACATCCACTCCCTGGTGGAGTCCGAACTGATCCGCAGGACCGGAGACACCGGCAAAAAACTGCATACAGGCCGCAGCCGCAATGACCAGGTGGCTCTGGATATGAAGCTCTATGCCAGGGATGAGATCCGTGAGACCGATCAGCTGGTCCTTGGCCTGCTGGGCACTCTTCTCTCTCTGATGGAAGAACATATCGATACCTATATGCCGGGCTTTACCCATCTGCAGAAGGCTCAGCCCGTCACGCTGGCTCACCATATTGGCGCTTATTTTGAGATGTTTCGCCGTGATCACGGTCGTCTGCAGGATATCCTGGTCCGCATGAATCTGTGCCCTCTCGGCGCAGGCGCCCTCGCCGGCACCACCTATCCTCTGGACAGGGACCTGACAGCTTCTCTGCTGGACTTTGACGGCCCGACCCTCAATTCCATGGATTCTGTCTCTGACAGAGATTACCTGATCGAGATGCTCAGCGCCTTTTCCACGATCATGATGCATCTGTCCCGCTTCTGCGAGGAAATCATCCTCTGGAACAGCAATGAGTACCGCTTCATCGAGCTGGATGATGCCTACTCCACCGGCAGCTCCATCATGCCCCAGAAAAAGAATCCCGATATCGCCGAACTGATCCGCGGTAAGACCGGACGCGTTTACGGTGCTCTGATTTCCCTTCTCACCACCATGAAAGGGATCCCTCTTGCCTACAACAAAGATATGCAGGAGGATAAGGAGCTGACCTTTGACGCCATCGACACTGTAAAAGGCTGTCTGGCTCTCTTTGACGGCATGGTCAGCACCATGAAGATCAACAAAACGGTCATGGAACAAAGTGCGAAAAACGGCTTTACCAATGCGACAGACGCTGCCGACTATCTGGTAAAACACGGCGTTCCCTTCCGCGATGCGCACGGTATCATTGGCCAGCTGGTCCTTCTCTGTATCGAAAAAGATATTCCGCTGGATGAACTTCCCCTGGA
>CAMMZE010000046.1 GCA_946529195.1 uncultured Lachnospiraceae bacterium | reverse complement strand
CTATGATACGAAGCTGGCAGTCACCGGTATAGACCAGATCCACATTGATACTGGGGTCTCCTTTTACATGAATCCTGATGGGTTCTGTCTGCAAGGAAAGAACCGACTCTGCGCCGCGGTAGATTGCCTGACGTCTTGCAGGCTGATCCAGTGCTTTTGTCAGGCTATCTGAAGCCTTGATCTCAGACGGAATATTCATCAGGAAATAGCCTACTGATAATCCTTCATAGCTAAGTTCCTTCTCAAGCTGATCTCTGACACGGTCTCTGAGCGCGTATGCATATTGATTCGGATCAAGAATATTTTTGATGCCCCCCTGAGTGATCTGCCCCTGGCCCTCAAAAGAGAGATGATTGCGCAGCAGTTCCTGAACCTTTTTAATATAACGGTCTTTTACCGCAAACTCGCTGATCTTATCATTCTCCATCAGCTCTTTTGCTTCGTTGGTCCCCATCAATGTTTTCTGGTCTGTCACTCTCAAGCGAAAAACACCGCTGAAATCTACATCCGCATACATGGATGCATTGTTGGGAACGGTAAAGCGTACGCCTGTTACCTGCCACTGATTTTCGCTCTGGACATAGTCTGTAAACTTAGTCTTGGCTGTGGAAGTTCCGGACAGCTTCACATTTAATGCGTTCATCCAGAGAGTTTTTACCTTGAGACCATATTCCTGCAGACGGTAATTCAACTCAGAAATCAGATCATCCCTGATCTCGTCCGGGACAACGGTTTCCAGATAAATCCCTTTTCTTCCGTTCAGACGGCTGTATACAGCTCCTCCGATGATTCCCAGTACCAGTTTTCTTAAGATTCCGTTATTGTCGCTTTCGGGATTCGAATCAAACCGGATCAGTTCATCCATTTCTACAGGGCGGAATGCCAGATATCTGATATAAGCCTTTACATCTGAAACATAAAGGGAAAGTGTTCCGTTGGCTGTAGCCTGATATCTGCTGTCCCTCTCTTCGTTCCAGAATTCATTTGTCAGACAGCCCCACTTCATCTCAGGCAGGTCTTTGAGGACGCAGAATACGTCCATCTTGAAGACCTTATCCTCTCCATGGAAAGCGGCGTCCAGCTTCTCTGATGCAGACAGGTCGGTATTCTGCAGGAGATGGTCCCCGGGACCGCACGGATTTTTGCATTCACCGTTCTGAAGAAAAACGCCCCATGTTCCCTCGTTGACCTGCATCCTGCTCTGGTAGGAGAACTCATTCTGCGGATGCTGCCAGATTGCCATCTTCTTTTCCTGCATAAAAGCAACATCCGGGAGTTTGATATACTGTGCCGGGCCATCAGAAACCTGTCCTTTATTGATCAGTTTTTCGATCTCATCGACCTGGAAAACATGATCGCCGCATGCCGGACAAGTTATGCTTTTACTAACATGACCTGCAGCGTCAAGCAGGCTTTTCGGAATCATCGTAGTCATACCGCACTCCGGGCATTCGACACTTCCGATACTGGGGATTTGTTCCAGCTTTTTACCGCATTTGAGACAAAGATTATCCCCTGTCTTCTCTACCAGAGTCCCGCAGTGCGCGCATAATACGGTTGCTCTCCCCTTCAATTTCATCTTCTTGTGACACTGGGGACAGCTGCCATCATTAAAGAATCCGCCATCCGGCAACGTCCACCCCTTTTTGAACCTGCCTTTTTTCCATGTTGCCGTAATCACACTGCCGCATTCATAACACTTTACCAAACATTCATTGTTTACTGCTTCAGGCATAATGTTCTCCCCTCTGGTTCATAATTAACATCTTCACGATTCTGAACAAAACTTGCGTTTAGTATATCATAGCATTGTACAAAATGCAATAAAACGGGGAGGGGGATCCTCCTGATGAAGGACACTTTTGCTAATATTTTTTCATCTGTCTGAACAACAAAATAACAGACACAGTCAGGATAACCCCTGCCATCAGCCGGCGAAGCCCTTTTTCCTTTCGGATCATGTCTGCAGCCTTGCTTTCCCCGGGGCCTTCTGCCCGAATCTCTTCCTTTCCATGCGGCGCATCCTCTCTCAGCTTCTCCTGTCTCTGACCTGTATCTTCTCTCTTTTCATCTTTCGCATTTTCCTCACAGCGCTCACAGTAAACCAGATACCGGTGTGTCCCGCCGCCCATATAGGGATGGCAGGTGATCAGGGTCACCAGGTCCTTCCCCGGCTGGATCAGCAGGGCCTCTGTCTGGTCGGGAAGGATGATCTTTGTTTCAAAGACCCGGTAGTGCAAAGTTTCTCTCCCATTGTTGATCAGCACTTCTGAGCCTATTTCCAGCACTTCTATGTCCCTGAAATAGGGGGCTCCGCACCAGCTCCGGTGACCGGAGATGACGCAGTTGCTGTTTTCTCCGCCAATCGGCATACTGGTACCGCCCAGGACGGCGGCGCCCTGGTCCAGATGTTCATAAGTCGCCCCGATATAAAGGGGCAGCTCCACGTCCATATCCGGGATCCTGACAGAGCCGATGGCACCGTCCACACCCAGCGGATTCTGCTCATAGGTCTCCGGCCCTGTAAACTCCTGCCCGCTTTTATACAAATTCCTATTGTAGGTCTCCATCTGTGTATACAGGTCCTCTTCCGCCTGCTCTTTGTCAGCAGTTTCTGACGAATTCTCTGCTCTTTCTGATTCGATTCCTTCCGTCTCCTCTGCAGGCTCCGCACAGCGCAGCGCAAACAGTTCCTGCCGCAGCCTGATCTCCCGTATCTGCGGGGTCAGGTAGATCAGAAGGCCTGCTGCGATACAAATGATGCCCATGATTCTGACTATTTTCATGCCTTCCTCATCCTCCGGATCACTGTGATGACAGCGGCCGCTCCTGTCATCACAGCAGCTGCTGTCAGCAGAGAGAACAGGTAATGACTGACCCATTCAGATGCAAGCCATTCATGCCGGTGATCCTCTCCTGCCTTTTCCAAAAAGGCGGCCTTTTCCTGCACCCGCACGCCTCTGACCAGCAGCCTGTGACTGTTGATCCCGTACGGGGTACAGGTAATGAGGGTGCAGTAGTCCTTTCCTTCCTTTATGACCAGATCCGAAGTATCCTCTGGGGCAACAACCTTGATCTGGTCTGCCTGATAGATCAGCCTGCAGCCGGGTATGGTGATGGTAAAAAGATCCCCCTTTTTCACTTCGGTCAGATCCGTAAAAAAGCGTGCCCGCCCAAAGCCGGTATGGGCCGTGATCACAGTATGGGTGCTTTCCCCGCCAATCGGAAGGGAAGTGCCATAGAGATGGCCTGCCCCTTTTTTCAATACTTCTTCCGATGTGCCGTGATAGATGGGCAGCTCTACATCAATACATGGAATACTGACATAGCCTATGATTCCTGCCTGGTCAAAAGACAGCAGCGATTCGTACTCCTGCTCTTTTCCCGCCAGTCCTTCTTCCGGTGCCTTCAGATCAGGGACCGGCATATATGCCTCCCTGAGTCTCTGATTATAGGCCTCTGCACCTGCCAGCATTTCCCGAATCTTCTCGTCATCGTTTTCCTCCTCCGCTGCTTCATCCAGCGCACTGATCACCCCCTCTGTTCTTGCGGCATAAAACAAATCGGCAATGAAGGGGTAGAGGAGCAGGATCATACCCGTCAGAACTGCTGCCGCTGCCAGCAGTCTCTTATACATATGGTCCCCTCCTCCCTCTTTTCACGATTAGCTGTCTCTGCCCTTTTTCCTGCCGCCGGAGGTCATCATAAGGCCGGCCAGCACTGCTCCGCCGCCTGCCAGGGTAAAAAGCAGAGTCCCCCGGCCGCCCGTCCTGGGCAGGTCCGGTTCGCGGGTATTTAATACCGCAAGCTGCAAAGCAGCCTTCTCATGTTCGTCTCTGCTGACCACTTCAGCTTCCCTGCTGTCCACACTGGCCGTCCCATCCTCTCCGATATGGATTCTGACCGGATCCCGCAGCAGAGTATAACCCCTGTCCGTCCGGATCTCTGTCAGTGTATAGTCATCGCCGCCTTCCAGGCCGGTGATATCCAGCCAGCCATCTTTTTCCGGCGAAAAGGGCGTTGCACCGTTTTCTGTCTCTGCCTTCCCTGTGACGTAATACAGTCCGCCGTCCCGCTCTGCTGTTATATAATGATCATCTGTATCATTATGCAGGATGAACTGTACTTTCTCCGGATCTCCTTTTTCATCTGAAAACCGCTTCTGCAGCCGGATCCCGAAGGTAAAGGTCCTGGTATCATCCTCCAGCGTATCGTACTTTTCTGTATTGGTTCTGGACCAGGTCAGCTTCACATCATTGGGATTTCCCTCTGTGCCGGGAATCGTGTCTGCATTGCTCTGCAGGGTTCCTGTATAGCGGATCTCCATAAGCTTTCCTGACAGAGCAGGATTGATCTCCTCCAGCCCCTTCTCCGTCATACTGATCCGCATATGCCTCCTGCCATCCTCTTCCGGCTCTGTATAGACAAGAGCAAATGAATCACTGCCTTTGTCCCATACAGCGACCGGCGCTTTCCCGGCGTCTGCATCCTCCTGTTTTTCATAAAAACAGATCCTGGTATCCTCGTTGTACTTTACCCCTTTGCACATAGCATCATCATAGTCATACCTGGTCAGATAGGTCGCCTTGGAGCTGATCTGCGGGAGTCTGGAAAAGATCCGGAATTCCAGGATGTCACCCTCAGACGCCGTCGCGGTCTCTGCGAATAGTTCTCTGTCGTCTGTGGAGCGCACCTCCTTTTCCAGAGTCGGAGCATCTGTCTGATTCTTCGGATAGGCTGATACATCATAGATCCACTGCTCTCCCGCCGGATCAGTCATCGGCAAAGACACAAAAAAGGGATCAACAGAAGACATGACGGTTTCCGGTACCTTAGTCTCTGCAATCAGATACAGGCCCAGCGGCAGCTCAGCCGCAGCAGTGACACCGTCTGGCCCGGTCAGCTCCATGGCAGTCCCGTCATGAGCTGCCACATAGTCCTCCAGGTTGTTTTTGAACATGATACGCTCCTCTCCGGACAGGAATGCCTGCATAGCTGCATTGATCTCATCACTGGTAAAGCGCTCCTGTCCCGAATCCGTCAGAATCGATGCCAGATCTTCCGGCAGATCATAAACAATACGCACTCTCCCCTCCTCCAGCTCTGTGCTGATATCCGCCACCTTAAGGTAAGTAAACTCTACCCCTTCTATAGCGTAGTCCTGCAGTGCCGCCTCAGCAGCTTCATTCACCAGGCCGTCCGAAATCTCACCGCCGGTATCCACTCCGTCACGCTCTGCCCCTGTGATATCATACTTGTGGATGGTCAAAGCCCCTGTCCTGCCCTCCTCGATCGTGTCCTCCGGTGCTGCGAATACCGCCTGTGTCAATCCTTCCATAGTCAGCACAGCTGCAGCTGCAAGAGCCAGAACTCTCCAGAAACTCCTCTTCATACTCCTCTCCTCCTAATCAAGAATCTGCCGCAGACAGACCTCCTGCGGACTTTGCAAAAAAGAAAAAGAACCGGTGATATACGGTTATCAACGGTTCTTTTGTAAACATACAGGCTGCTGCCTGCCCCTTTATCTTTTGTACAAGTCCTGCCCTCAGGCGTCCTCTTCATCCTCTACAGAGATCCGTACGCCATTTTTCTCAAGCAGTTCGGAAAGCTTCCGGATATAGGTGCTCATAACACGGATCTGTCCGGACTCTCTGTCCCTGCTGCCCTTGATCAGTTCACTGTACTGATCGGCGCTGAGTATCACAACATTGCCCCCGCGGCGGGTCACCAGTACAGGTTCCCCTTCATCTGCGGCCTTGTCGCAGTAATCCTTTAAATTGGCACGAAGTCTGGAATAATTGACTGTAAGCATATGATATCCTCCCGTAACCTAAGCAGCGGACTGCAAAGAATAACATGCAGTCCGCTTTATCTTTTGTATGATATTATTGTACGGCAATCTGTACTCTTTTGTCAAGCAGCTTTTTCCCTGCAGCACGCAGAAGATAGCCTGCAGTCTCTTAGTAGGCGATGCCCCAGTAGATCATCTTCTTTGCCGGCTTTCCGCAGCAGACACAGGTCTCAGATACCTGCTCCTGGGCAAACGGCATGCAGCGGGAGGTAACGCCCGCTTCCTCTTTCATGCGGATCTCACAGGCCTCATCGCCGCACCACATGGTCTTGGCGAAGCCTTTCTCCTCCTGCATAAAGTTCTTTACTTCCTCGATATTCTGGCAGATCTTTGTATGTGCCTCGCGGTTGGCAAGGGCCTTTTCATAGATGGCCTTATGGAGTTCATCCATCAGACGAACGCACTCTTTTTCAAGGTCTTCCAGAGCAACGGTGTACTTTTCTCCGTTATCTCTGCGTGTGATGCAGCACTGGCCGGCAGCCAGGTCTCTGGGGCCGATCTCCACGCGGAGAGGCACGCCCTTCATCTCATACTCGGCAGCCTTCCAGCCAAAGCTCTTATCAGATGTATCCAGCTTAGTGCGGATATCTGCAGCCTGCAGGCGTTCGAGCAGCTCCTGGGCAGCCTCGCGCACACCTTCTTTGTTGAGGCCGGCAGGTACGATTACTACCTGAATAGGCGCAATTCTGGGAGGCAGTACCAGACCGTTATTGTCACCATGTGTCATGATGATGCCGCCAATCATTCTGGTGGAAACACCCCAGCTGGTCTGGAACGGATGATGCAGTTTATTATCCTTGCCGGCAAAAGTGATATCAAATGCCTTGGCAAAGCCGTCGCCGAAATAGTGGCTGGTGCCGGCCTGCAGGGCCTGACGGTCATGCATCATGCACTCAACGGTGTAGGTTTCCTCTGCTCCGTTGAACTTCTCTTTATCGGTCTTGCGGCCTCTTACTACAGGCATGGCAAGAACATTTTCCATAAAGTCTGCGTAGATCTCCAGCATACGCATGGTCTCTTCACGCGCTTCTTCCGCTGTCGCATGCATGGTATGACCCTCCTGCCAGAGGAACTCTCTGTGGCGGAGGAAGGGACGGGAACTCTTTTCCCAGCGCAGTACTGAGCACCACTGATTATAAAGCTTGGGCAGATCTTTATAGGAATGGATAATATTCTTGAAATGCTCACAGAAAAGGGTCTCGGAAGTGGGACGGATGCAGTAGCGCTCCTCCAGCTCATTGGCGCCGCCCATGGTAACCCAGGCGCACTCCGGTGCAAAGCCCTCAACGTGATCCTTTTCCTTCTGCAGAAGGGACTCCGGGATCAGCATGGGCATGTATACATTCTCATGACCTGTCTTCTTGAACTCGTCGTCCAGAATCTTCTGTATATTCTCCCAGATCGCATATCCGTAAGGTCTGTATACAAACATACCTCTGGTGAATGTATAGTCGATCAGTTCCGCCTTGATGCACACATCGGTGAACCACTGGGCGAAATCCACGTCCATATTGGTGATTTCTTT
>CAMMZE010000045.1 GCA_946529195.1 uncultured Lachnospiraceae bacterium | reverse complement strand
GCAGGCAGCTGGTTCTCTTTGCCCTCTTTTCTGTCTATCACGGCATTGCCAGCGCGGGCATCGACAATGCTGCCCATATCGGCGGCTTTGCCATCGGAGCCCTTCTGGCCTTCCTCACCTACCGCCCCCGGCAGCGCCGGCAAAAAACATAAAGCGGACATCCGCAAATGTAATCAGGTCCTCATTCACGAGGACCTTTTTTTCATTTGGTCGCAGCTTTTCACCATTCAGCCAGGTCCCATTGGTCGAATCCAGATCAGACAGGTAGTATCTTCCCCCATCCTCCTCCAGCAAGGCATGTTTCCGGCTGATCCCGGTACATGCCAGAACAGTCTGTGCTTCCGGGGCCCGCACCCCCAGAACAGATGGAAAGCGGGAGATCACAAGATCCCCTGCAACTGCCTTATTCATACTGGCCAGCCTAACCCCGCTCCCGGCAGAAAGAATCATCGTAGAATCTGAATCATAAGCAGAATCATCCGTAAATTCGTAGTGCCCTCCCGGGAAATCTGTCTCCTCCCAGAAATCTTCTTCTGGCTGCAGGCAGTAAGGATCATTCTTCCTTTCTTTCTCTTCTCTCTTCCTTTGCATCAGCTTCATTAGCAGAAATAATACAGCACCCGAAAGGAACAGGATCGCCGCCAGCAGATATTTCTCTCCAATTCCCAGCCGCTCAGCCGCCCCATGCAGCCAGCCAAAGCGGAAGGCTGCCGCTGCTGTCAGACAAATGCCGCCGCCCAGGATGCAGCAGATGATCTTTCCCGCATCCGTTTTCCGGCCCTTTTCCTCTTCTTTGACAGGATCATCCTCCGGCCAGTCCTGCAGGATATTCTCTCTTGGCAGCCCGGGATCAGGCTCCATTCTGACAGACGGCGTCTCTTCCTGCCCCTCTTCCTGCAGAATTTTCCGGATGGATGCCGCCGAGAAATCGTCTTCTCTGACAAGGCGGTATAATTCATAGACAAGCATCACACACTCTCTGTCTTTATGATCTGCCGCACTCAGCATGCATTCACTTAAATCCCTGAGTCCTTGCAGAAAATTGCCCCGGTATCCGGGTATATACGCAAAATGCATGCCCCCGGCATCCACATCCATGTAGATCCTGTCAGGCATCAGAAACAGGCAGTCCGGGTCAAGCAGATACTCATTGACAGCTTCACATACGCCAAGAAGCGATCGGATCATCCCCTTTAGTATCCTGCAGGAAACCGGTCTCCGGTTCACACAGCTGACAAAGTCCATCATTCCTGTGATTTCATAACAGTATTGTCTGACTCCGTCTGTCTCCTGCGGATGAAAATGCAGCAGATATTCAGAGTTCTGATTGACCAGCATCTGTTCTTCAAAACCGCTTTTGTCCACGCTATCCGGTTCCAGGATCATATAGCTGTGATATGTCTCTCTGCTGAACTGTACCTTCATCCGCCTTCTCCCCCTTCTCTGATGTTCTTTAACGCTGCCTCTTTCTGATCTGATCTTTCAGCCAGTCCGCCGGATAATCCACAGTTGTCACACTCACCTTGCAGGAACTGTCCCAGTCGGCTCCTGTAAAAACTGCTGTCTGAAGGACCGGGATCTGAAAGCTGCTGGCGGACGATGCAGCTGCGCTGCGGTAGCTTTTCAGGCTTCTGTATATGGTCCGAATCGAAAAGGACTCCGCCTGTGCGGACGGTCCCTGGACCTTGCTCATAATCACCGCTTCTTGTAAGGTTTCCTCGCCGGTATCCGCCCCCTGACTCATTCCCGAAAACTGCTGCTGCACAAGGGCAGCCTCTGCCCTGCGCAGCGTCATACTCTGGGCCGCCGCCCGATCATGCATGCAGCATATATAAAAGAGCATTCCGATCATGATAAATGTGATCACAGGCACGAGTATGCAGGCTTCGACAGTAAAACTCCCGCGCAGCCTGGCCTTCAGAATACGCATCCCGATCCCTCCTTTACATTTGATCCGGGAACCCAAGTGCCAGCAATATGACATAAGACAGGAGCAGAAAAGGGACAAAAGGAAGACAGGTTTTTCTGCCTGCTTTCCCTGCTGCCATAAGAGCCAGTCCAAAAAGGCCGGTGATCACCAGTGCCAGAAAACAGATCATCAGGATATTCCAAAATCCTGTCAGAATCCCTGACAGCAGGATGATCAATGCATCTCCGCCCCCTGCCTCGCCTTTTGTCAGCAGGCAGATCAGAAAAAAGAAAATCCCCGGCAGGGCACCTGCCAGCAGCCCTGCAAACGCAAAGGACTGCCTGTCCTGCAGGAAGCGCATCCCAAACAGGAGAGCAAAAAAAACAATCACCCAGAGGACCGGGATTGTTCTTTTTTTCAGATCCTCTTCTGCCGCAAAAGCGAACATCAGCAGTATCCCTGTTTTCATCATCCGCCTCCTCCGCAGCGCGGACATGGCCGCAAACCATGTTCATGTGCTTCCTCCTCATCCTGCAGATTGACCGTTCTCTTCAAGCCGCTGCAGTTTGGATCCGTATGCCACGCTTCTCCCTGGTTGGTAATATAGACTGTATTGCCGGGATCTCCCGCGCACTTGCTGCAGGGGACATATCTGCTTCCGTAAAGATTTCTCTTATACTGCAGAGAATCCCCGCTCACTGCGTGGATAGACAGATCCAGGTATGTACATCCGGCATCTGTATGATAAACCACTCCGTTCTCAGCGACATAGTAAGACTGTCCTTTGCCGGACGCTGATCCAGAACCGCCCCCGTCCGGCAGCCTGATCCCGGTCCAGATCCGCCCGTAAACCTTATCCGTTGCCGTGTAAGATTTTTGGATTCCAAACACTCCGGGAAGCTTTACACTGTATACTGCCTTCAGGCAGAAAATGCCATCCTGCCGGTCCTCCGTTACCGTAAGGAGGATCCCGGCGGCTCCTCCCCTGATCAATCCGGTCTGCAAAGTCCCGCCGGATAATCCGCTGTAAAAGCACTGCAAAAGTTCCGCCTGCGAGATTCCATCCTCAGATACACTGTATGCCGCCGCCTTACGAGCTGTCATACACAGATGATGATTGACCTGTTCTGCAAGCATCTGGGCCTGCAGCAGGCCGGCAAGGGCAAAAAGCGCTCCCAGCCAGAGAGGCAGCGCCAGCGCTGCCTCTACTGTCAGACCCCCTTTCCGCAAGGAGGCGGCCTGAAATACTCTCCCCACACCTTTCCCAGATGCTCCGGCTGCCTTCTGCCATTTTTTTTGGGTTGGAATCGCATACTTTATTGCTGCAAGGCATAGCCCTGCCAGTTGACAAAGCAGCTTCTCCATCGTGTGTGATCCGTGTGGGAAGAGCATATCACGCCGCCTCCTTTCAATATTGATACGCGGTCATATAGGTACATATCACCTGCCCGGGATGACGAAAGAAGCGTTCTCTTACAGAAACCTCTCCTGTAAAGGAAGCTCCTGTGATACAGTTTGCAAAAGAAAAATCCTCATATCCCTTCGTCAATCTGATATTCTTTTCCATGATCTGTGTCATCCGGATCAGCTTTTTCTCCCGGTTCTGCAACAGCAGCAGCAAAAACAGATATTGTTTATAATCCAGTCCGCTGCTTCCATCCTTCACCAAATCTCCCGGCCCGGTCTCTCCCAGTGCCAGGGAAACCAGCTGTTCCAGAGACAGGTTCCAGCTGCTGTCAGACTTCATCATGGGCACTTTTTTCCCCCGCGTCAGGGCTGCACAATCCACCAGAGATTCTGCACAGGCCCAGCAGAGCATCAGCAGAAGCTTTAATAGGCTTCCGACTACAGGGATAGAAGAAAGAGCCATCATACCGACTGCTTCCTCCAGCATCCCTCCTCTGGCCGGGCTTGTATACAAGTAGGCCAGATTGCACATGGTCCGAAGGGCGAATAGCCTTGCCGTCACGGCTTCCAGATTGGCTCTGTCTGTACTGCCGCCGCATAATATATACTCCGCCTCATAGTCCAGCACATGCTCTCCTTTCCCTTCCTCTCCTTCCGCAGAAAAGGCCCGGAAATGGTCCAGCACATAGCTGCAAAGCAGCAGTTCCCGGCTGCCTGCCCGCAGCAGACCGCCCGGCAGCTCCAGCTGCTCCTGATCCCGGACCGCCTGGGAAGCCTTCCGGTAATCCATAAAATTCCAGACCTGTCTTCCTATACCATCAGCCCGCACCTGATAAGAACAATCCCCGGTGCTGACTGCCTTGTCTGAGACAGGCCTTCCCTCCATCACTGCCTCCAGCAGGCCCCGCTTGAGCAGTGATGTGATCCCCGGCCTGGGATCCGGCATAGGCGGAGCCTTCTCCTGATCCTTTTTGTCTTCCTTCTCCTCCCCCTCATCCAGTGCTTTCTGTCTGTCTTCAGCATCTGCCCCTCTGCTCTCCAGACTCTGTGCAAAAGCATCGCTGGCCTCCTGTGCCCCGTCTGTTCCCATTTCCCGCAGGAAGAATCCCGCTCCTGCAAGCCCTTCCTCTCCCAATTTATACAACTGGCAGCGCTCAATCTGGTCCAGCATCGGCTTCCACTGCCGGTCCCGCAATGTGATCGTCTCACAGACTCTGCTTTCTCCGGGCACTCCGCTCATAGAAAATACCCTGTTCTCTTTCATATTCAGTCCCAGAAACGTATCAAACACGGATAACCTGCCCTTATCCTTCCCGGCATCCAGCACAAACAGTCCGTACTGCTCTGCCGCCGGCCTGGTATATCCCGAGAAAAGCATCTCCGCAGCCAGATCCGCATAGCGGGAAGATGCTGTCCGGATCACAGTCACCCTGACAGACTCCATCGATACCAGGATCAGTGACAGCATCACCGCCAGTGTCAGACTCAGATAGACTGTGATCACGCCGCGCTTCATCATATGGAAGAACTCTGACTCGATATTTTTTTGAAAATCGTATTCACCAGCGTTGTCAGCTGCTGTTTAAAGATGATTACGAGTCCAATCAAAACCACCAGAATCAGTATGATCTCAACAACTCCAACGGCCGTCTCTTCCACCAGAAATCTTTTTCCCTCTTCTAACATAGGCTTCTCCTTTCTGCTTTCTGATCATCTCTGTTTGTGTAAATGGAGTATAGCAGGGAGACCACCCGGAAACAAGTTATTTTGTCAGATTTATTTCATATTTTATCGCCACTTTCTGTCAATTTTCGACATTTTGTCAGGTCCGGCGACATCATTCGTCAAAGCTGCTGCAGCAAAAGCCAGAAGAGGGTTCCCCCTGCGATCGGCACTGCCAGGTGCATGAGCCATTGACTCTTCTCCTGGATCTCCTCCCTGCTGATATAAGCTTCTGTTTTTTCTCCCGCTGCGATTCTCCTGATATAGGAAGCCAGATAGGAAGCACGCGCATATGTCAGCTTGTACTTTCTGATACGCAGCAAGGCGGCCAGTGCAGCTGCAAGCAGGCTGTACCACATAATCATCAGGATTTGGCCGCCTCCTGAAAAGATCCCAATCACCATAAACATCTTGATATCTGCTGCCCCGATCATGGAAAACAGAAACAAGAGGACGCATACCGCAGCCGGAATCAGTGCGCCTGCTGCAGCATCAGCGGCGAAGCTGCTTCCTTCCGTGTAAAAACGGATCCCGATTCCGGCTGCTGCACCTGCCAGGATCAGAAGATTGGGGATCCGATATGTCCGCAAGTCAAAGCCGGCGCAAAGAATAACAAACATCACCAAAAGCATTTCTTTCATCTTTCTATCCCTCCTTTTTTTCTCATCATAGAAAGATTCTTTCCGCCTGTAAATACAAAGGTTTCGGGCCTTTTCGACCATTTTCAACATTGCGAATTCATTGTATATATACTATAATATAGGCATTCATATTCCTATTTGCGATTATGAGAATGCGAGAGGAGGATTTATATGACTAGAAGAATACCAGGAAAAGGGGTTCTTTCTGCAGCAATCGCTTTCATAGTCTGCGCTGTTTTGCTTTCTTTTTCTGCCTTTGCAGAGACGGGAACCACTATGGAAGATGCAGCTGCTGTCTATACGGAAGAATTCACCCAGCCATCAGAAAATTCTGATGATTCTGCCCCGGAATCCGGAGAGGATCTTTCTGAGCAGGAAACACCAGAAACGGAAAGTACGATGCCGCCTGCAGAGGAAACAGAAGCTCCTTCTGATGATGAAGATACTCTGATTCCTGAGACCGGCTCTGAAGATAATGATCAGGAGACGACCGCTCCGGCTGATTCCGATCAGGAAACGACCGCTCCGGCTGATTCTGACCAGGAGACTGCCGCTCCGGCTGATTCCGATCAGGAGACTGCCGCCCCGGCTGATTCCGACCAGGAGACTGCCGCTCCGGCTGATTCCGACCAGGAAACTGCTGCTCCGGCTGATCCCGAGCCGATTACAGCTCCCCTGAGCAATAGCGCAGCTTCTGCAGGAAACACAGCCCAGGCCCTGTCCGCCAGAACTGCTGCCGCAGCCACTGCTGCAAGCACTGCTGAGGAGCCTGTAAAGCCGGTAGTTCTTCCCCTGCAGAACGGTACCTATATCATTGCCGCCAAAACAAATGGTTTCAAAGCCCTCCAGTCAGAAGGATCTTCTACCGCTGCCGGCAAGCAGATCGAGATCAAAGACTGTGACGGATCCAATGCGCAGAAATTTAAGTTTGTCGGAGATTCCAAGACCGGATACTACACCATTACAAACCTGCTTTCCGGCAAGATTCTTTCCGTCAAAGGCAATACTGCAAAAGCCGGGACTTCCGCAGTTCAGAGCACTGCTTCTACTGCACTCGGCCAAAAATGGATCCTTGTCAAAAAAGGCGACTATTACATGTTCCAGTCGGCTCTGGACGGCACCCCTCTTTATCTGACTCTGAAGGGCGGATCTGTCGCCAATGGAACTGACGCGGTTGTAGATACTCTGAAGAATAATGCTTCCCAGCTGTTCAGACTGCTTGTATCCAAGCCCAATGTCAATATCAGCAACGGTGTTTACGAGATCGCCAACAGCCAGAATGCCAATCTGGTACTGGATGTAACCTCCGGTAAAATGATTGACAGATCCAACATTCAGCTTTTTACTTCCAATGACGGTAACTCCCAGAAGTTCATCATCCAGAAAGTAAGCGGTGATGTCTATACCATTACCGGTTATAAATCCGGAAAGGCTATGGAGATCAAGGGCGGTTCTACCGCAGCCGGAACCAATGTGCAGCTGTTCACCAAAAACGGCGGCCCCGGTCAGAAATGGCGGATCCGCAATGTAGGAGACGGTACTGTATACATTACTTCCTACAAATCCAACCTTCCTCTCGAGGTATGCGGCGGCAAGGCCTTTGCCAAAGCCAATATGATCGTATATAATCCGACCGGCAATACAGCGCAGAAGTTCACACTTTCCAAGATTGCCGAGTCCAAATTAAAGCCGATTGCA
>CAMMZE010000044.1 GCA_946529195.1 uncultured Lachnospiraceae bacterium | reverse complement strand
GTAGCAACTTTCTATTCAGTGTGCTAATATAAATAATAATGCAATCTATGATTTTTCATTGGTTAAGGACTAAAAAAAAGAAAACATATGGGGTTTTTTGATTTCTTAAAGAAACGTAATAATGAATCCAAACCGGAACCGGAGGAACAGCAAAAGGGGAAGAGACTTCCTGATCCGGTAAAACCGAAGGAAAGTATCAAAACGGTTAATTTATCTGTCAGCAATCTTTTGGGACAGGCTAACCGTGGCAGCGGAAATGCTGAGGCTATGAAAGCTCTCGGAGACTGTTATTATGAAGGACTGGGGACTGAATTTAATGCAATACGCTGTTACTATTGGCGAAAAAAGGCTCTGGAGTTAGATCCGGGCTGGAAAGAAGGTCCTGCCAAGGTAAAACATATTGAGGGGCTGCTGAATAAATACGAAAAAGCTGTCGTTGAAATGCTTTTGCCGGCAAAAGAAATCTCTAAGTTCTATGTTTATTATAATGACTTATCTTGTAAAGTAAGCGCATACTATGATTCCAACCCCTCTGAACTTCCGCTCGATTCTATAAAAAAACTGAAAGGAATTTATTCTGTATCATGGGATTTCCGAAATCTGAATTTCAGCGGAGAATCTATTGTTGAGCGACTTCTGGGACAGGCGTTGACTCGTTTTGCCTGGGTTGACAGGGATATACCTGATTATTTATTGAAGCCGATCATCATTCATTACGACAACGGCGACTGTTATGAAGGATGTATGGAACACGGATTCTTTTCTGGAGAAGGAAAATATACATGGGCAAAAGGTGGTTGCTATGTGGGCAAATGGTATGCAGGTATGAAACACGGCGAGGGATTCTATTGTTTGTCTGATGGGCAGTTTTTTTCTGATTTTTCGGTTGAAGAAATGAAACCATAGTATTATAATAGACATGATTTTTTAACTGGAAACAATTTTCTGAAAGGATTATTTATGAAGAAAATATTTTATCAGAGATATATTCATCTATGTGACTTGCATGGACTGGATCCCTGTTCAAGGCGGGCTGCTTCCCTTCTGGGAACCAACAGGGCTACGATTTCTCACTGGAGAACCAATTGTTCCATGCCCAAGGGAGAGATGATCGCGCGCATCGCTGATGTTTTTCATGTATCGGCGGATTATTTGCTGGGCAGGACAGACGATCCTATGGATTATACCGAAAAAGATGTATTGGCAGGGAGTGAGTCTCCACAAGAGCTGATCCGATTTCAGCTGCTTTGGAAACATCTGGATTACGAAGACCGGATTAAACTGGAGGGGGTAGTCCAGGGATTACTTTGTGCGGATAAATATAAAGAAGAGGCTCTGACAGAGGAAAAGGAGAATAAGATAAATGGCTAAGATCAGTAAAAAGGCAGGGATCGGAATCGTGGCTGCGGCAGCTGTGATCCTCGCAATTGCCGGAGGAAGTCTCAGAAATAACCGAAGCAAAGCAGGTACAGCAGAGGATTTTGGTATCACACAGGAGACGGCGGAGGCTGGTCAGATCAGCAAGGTCGTAAACGGAACCGGAGCCCTTGCTGCGGACGACAGCGGAGCAGTGAAAGTGCCGGTCGGTGCTAAGGTGCTGGAAGTATATGTAGAGGAAGGAGATCCGGTCAAAAAAGGAGATCGCATCGCCAAACTGGATGCAGTTTCCCTGAAAGAGATCGTGGTTTCCCTGGATGAGAGCATCGATGCCAAACAAGATGAAATCGATGAGCTGGATACATCTGACAAGCATTATCAGGAAAAACTGGAAATCGCACAGGCAGCGATCAGGGATATGAGAGAAAACAGGGACAGAGCTGCAGCTCTGGCCAAGGATCCTGTCCTGGTTTCTGATCTTACCGGTATTATTTCTGCAGTAAATCTCAAAGAAGGTGAAAAGACCACCCAGAGCCTGCAGGGAACCGGCGGAATGGATTCTGTTGACAATTCGCTGCTTTCCAGCCTTTTAATTGGAAGCAGCAATTCTGCGCCTAGTTTTCATGCAGAACAGTTCATTCTGGTCAGCCAGGAACTGGATACCGAAACGGCAGCAGAAGACAGCGGACTTTCACAGGAGACAGAGGCTGCAGGGCTGGAAGAGCCTGCAGAGACTACGGAACCGGTCAGCAAGCCGGCGACCGAAGCTCCCGCGGCTTCTGAGGTAGAGGAAACTGAGGCTGTGCAGGAAGAGACTTCTGCACCGGAGGAGACTAAGGCAGCTTCTGAAACAGAAGAGGCAGCTCCTGCAAAGGAAGAGGAAACAAAACAGATTGTTCCGAAGACGGCGGCTGCGGCAGCCTCTGATGATCAGGAGCAGAAGGCCAATGATCAGCAGCAGCCTGTTAAGGTGGAACTTGTAGAGATCCCTTTCAAGAATATTACCCTTTCCCTGGCGGCTCCGGAAGCCGGAAATGTTCCGGCCAGCGGAATCTCCCTGCCTGATAAATCACATATCAAGGCCAGCATTGCATGGGTTCCGTCTCAGGAGCGCTTCACAGCAGGTTCGGTATATATCGCCGTGATCGCCCTGCAGGCCGACACAGGCTACTGCTTCCCCGCGGAGACCAATGTTCCGGAGGTGAAGATTGACTCCTGCAAAAACGCCAGAGTCAGCAAGTATGACCTCAACCAGGACGGCTATCCGGATACCATTCTGGCAGTCTGCCCCTTTGTGACAACTCCGGATTCCGGTGATATTGAGAAGGCCAAGGAGCAGCTCAATAAGCTCGCGGAGGAAGAGCTTACCGTTGTGCGCCAGCAGCTGGAGAAACAGATCGGCCTTCTGCTGACAAATGTAACAAAGCAGGCTTCCGGCAGTATTGAGACGGTTCTTAAGAGTCTCGGTTCGGGAATGGACTTTTCCGGCATGGATCTGTCTTCTCTGGCTGGATCCGCTTTTTCCGGCATGGATCTTTCCTCCCTGTCCGGACTTTCTTCGGGAGATCTGAGCGGTCTTAGCGGACTGACATCGGCATCCTCCGGATCTTCTTATTACGAAACAGATGCCATTACAGTAATCCCCAATGAGAAGGTATTTCTGGATATCAATGTCGATGAGATGGACATCAATATGCTTTCCGCAGGACAGACAGCCCAGGTTACGGTAGATGCCATTCCCGGCGAGACCTTTGAGGGTGAGATCATCAGGATCGCCAATACCAAGAACAGCGAAACTTCTATTACAGGAGGCAGTTCTTCTGCCAAGTATACGGTCAGGATTTCCCTGCCCTGGGATCAGCAGATGAAATTTGGCATGACAGCGGATGCTTCCATCACGGCAGATACACGCGATGATGTCGTGCTGGTTCCTGTAGACGCCGTTATGGTACTCAATGGAGAAGATGTTGTCTATACTTCTTATGATGAAGAAGGTAATCTGACAGATCCTGTTCCGGTTGAGACCGGGCTTTCTGACGGCACCATGGCTGAGATCTTAAGCGGCCTGGAGAGCGGCGATACGATCTGCTATGTCAATACCCAGTATCAGAGTCTCTTCCATCAGCTGGAGACCGTGGAAGTGGAGTAAGCCGGGATGATTATATTTCGTGACGTATCAAGAATTTACCATATCGGAGACACGACCCTGCGCGCCCTGGATCATGCCAATATGCATATCCGGGAAGGGGAGTTTGTCAGCATCATCGGACCGTCCGGCAGCGGCAAATCAACCCTGATGAATATCATGGGCTGCCTGGATCTGGCTGATGAAGGTGAATACTTTCTGGATGGACAGGAAATCCGCAAGTATTCCGAGGATGAACTGGCTCGGATTCGCAACCGCAAGATCGGTTTTATTTTCCAGAATTTTAACCTGATCGGCAGGATGGACGCCTGGGGAAATGTGGAACTGCCTTTGATTTATCAGCGGGTTCCTGCAGCGGAAAGAAAGGCCAGGGTAGAGGATGCACTGCAAAAAGTCGGTCTTTACGAGCGCAGGCATCACAGGCCAACCGAATTGTCCGGCGGACAGCAGCAGAGGGTGGCAATTGCCCGTGCGATTGCGGTAAGACCGTCCCTTTTTCTTGCAGATGAGCCGACCGGCAATCTGGACTCACACACAGGAGAAGACATCATGCGGATGTTTCATGAGCTGCATGAAGCAGGCAATACCATAGTCCTGATTACGCATGACAATGGGGTGGCAGCCCAGGCAGAGCGCAGGATCAATATCAGGGACGGCCATGTCACTGAAGCAGACTGGTAAGGGGAAGGAGGAGACCTTTTGTTTTTACAATCATTAAAAATGGCAATGGAATCCATCCGTGTCAACAAAATGCGGTCCTTCCTGACCATGCTGGGCATTATCATAGGCGTATTTTCGCTGGTTGTGCTGGTCTCCATGATCTCCGGGGCTTCCGGATCCATAACAGATCAGATCCAGAGCATGGGCAGTGATTCACTCACAATCAGTATCATAGATGATAAAGGAGAACCTCTGGAGTATAAAGACCTGGAAGCGATGACAGGGCTTGACAGTGTGGATAAGGTTTCCCCTTATGTGCAGACGACAGCTGTGATCAAGAGCAAGAGATACTCTTCAAATGCGTCTATCTTCGGCGTAAATGGTGACTATGCCGAGATCTCAGAGCAGACTCTGCTTGCAGGCAGAAATATCAAGCGGGCAGATTATGAGAACAGCAGTCTCGTTGCTATTGTCAGCCAGAAAGTGGTCCATGATGTCATGCAGATCCAGGACGCGGATAATGCGATCGGCTCGGAAATCAGAATCGCAGGCCAGCCTTTCAAGGTTATCGGAGTGCTGATGGATACGGACAGTGATACCAGCATGATGCTGGGATTTGGCAGCTATACCGCTTATATTCCCTATACAACGGCACTCAAGGTAGGCCGCAATGTGTCCCGCACTGTCACGACTTTTGTGGTATCAGCCAGTGATGGGGATCTGGACCAGGCAGAAGAGGATATCGGAAATCTTCTGCTCAAACGCTTTGACAATGATGAGCAGGCATTTTATATCATGAACTTTAAAAATGTCATGAGTGTCATGGATGAGGTATCTGGAACCCTGTCCCTGATCATGGGCGGCGTTGCCGGAATCTCCCTTCTGGTTGGCGGAATCGGCATCATGAACATCATGCTTGTCTCGGTTACAGAGAGGACCAGAGAGATTGGTATCCGCAAGGCGATCGGAGCCACCAGGAAGGAGATCCTCCTCCAGTTCCTGATCGAGGCCATGGTGATTTCCCTCTTCGGATGCCTGATCGGGATCGGACTGTCCTGGGCGGCCCTGGTCATTGTCACCTATTTTTACAAAAAAATCACATTTACCCTGGTCCCCGGCGTTGTGGTTCTGGCAACTGTATTTTCTCTGATGATCGGTCTGATCTTTGGTATGTATCCTGCAAATAAGGCGGCAAGAAAGAAGCCGATCGACGCTTTGCGATACGACGGATAATTGTTAAAGATTCATAAAATTATTCTAATGAGAAAATAAAATGTCAGCAAATCTGACAGCTTTTGTTGACTTTATTCGGTACGAATATCATAATAAAATTTGGAACTGTAGTAAGAATTTCGGCGGAATCGGAGGCGACTGATCATGGGCAGGGCAATCGGAATTGATCTGGGAACGACCAACAGCTGTGTAGCCGTTCTGGAGGGCGATGAACCTGTTGTTATCACGAGTGCGGAAGGCATGAGAACCACACCTTCTGTGGTGGCTTTCTCCAAAAAAGGAGAGCAGCTGGTCGGCGAAGTGGCCAAAAGACAGGCAGTGACCAATGCCGACAGAACCATTTCTTCTATAAAAAGAAAAATCGGTACAGATTACCGGACAGAGATAGATGGACACAAGTATTCTCCGGAGGAAATCTCCGCGGCAATCCTGCGCAAGCTCAAAAGGGACGCGGAAAGCTATCTGGGAGAGAAAGTAACAGAGGCTGTTATTACGGTACCGGCCTATTTTAATGATGCCCAGAGGCAGGCCACAAAGGATGCAGGGCGCATTGCCGGTCTGCAGGTGCTGCGGATCATCAATGAGCCTACGGCAGCAGCATTTGCCTACGGTTTGGATAATGCGCAGACGCAGAAGATCCTGGTTTATGATCTGGGCGGCGGTACTTTCGATGTTTCTATCATTGAAATCGGAGAGGGACTGATCGAGGTCCTGGCGACAGCAGGTGACAACCATCTGGGTGGTGACGATTTTGATGACAGGATTACCGGATATCTGGCCAATGAATTTATGCAAAGTGAAGGTCTGAGTATTCATTCTGATGCTGCTGCCATGCGGCGTGTCCGCGAAGAGGCAGAGAAGGCCAAAATCATGCTTTCTTCGGCAACAACGGTATCTGTCAATCTTCCGTTCCTTATGAATGGACCGAATGGACCGCGTCATCTGGACAATACGATTACGCGTGCTAAATTCAATGAACTGACCAGAGATCTGGTAGACCGCACGGCCGGTCCGGTCCAGACGGCACTTAAGGATGCAGGGATTACTCCCAGGCAGCTTTCAAAAGTTCTGCTGGTGGGTGGTTCGACAAGAATTCCCGCGGTACAGGACAAGGTGCGCCGCATGCTGGGCATGGAGCCTTCCCATAATATCAATCCGGATGAGTGTGTTGCTCTGGGAGCAGCTGTACAGGCAGCCAGGCTTTCCAACAATCTCCCGGTAAACAGTTCGGTCAATTCGGTGATCCTCATGGATGTCACGCCCCTTTCTCTTTCCATAGAAACGGTGGGAGGCATCGCGACAAAGCTGATCACCCGCAATACGACCATTCCGGCAAAGCACAGCCAGGTTTTTACCACAGCAGCCAATTTCCAGACCATGGTTGAGATTAAGGTCTATCAGGGAGAGAGGCAGTTTGTCAAGGACAATACCCTGCTGGGCAATTTCAGGCTGACAGGGATCAAACGTGCCCTTGCAGGTGTGCCGCAGATCGAAGTTACTTTTGACATTGATGTCAATGGTATTTTAACGGTCAGTGCCAAAGACCTGGGTACCGGCAAGGCACAGCAGATCACCATTACCTCCAGATCGAATCTCAGTGAAGAGGAGATCCATCAGGCAATCATGGATGCGGAACGTTATGATGATGCTGACGGTGTCCGCAAGTCCTACTTTGACCTGCATACGGAAAGTGAAGCTGAGATCGCGGCAGCGGAACGGGGCCTGCGGGAGGCAGGGAGAAGACTCGGCCGCATGCAGCGCCATCAGATCAAGGCGCAGATCAATCAGCTCAGGCGTCTTACCCTGCGCATGAAACCGGCAAAAATGACATCATCTGATGCAGAGCAGCTCAGGATAGAAAAAGAAAAACTGCACAGCCTGTGTGTGATGAATTTCGCAGGAACAGGAGTGCAGTCGTAAATAAAGAGATAGAGTGAGAAGAGGGATTTGTTTTGAATAATTTTATTTTTGTTTCTCCGCATTATCCGGTTAATTATGAGAATTTCTGTATCCAGCTGAAAGAGAACGGGGTCAATGTCCTGGGAATCGGCGACACGCCCTATGATAATCTTTCGGATGCACTCAAGTGGGCTCTGACAGAGTACTACAAGGTTGACAGCATGGAAAATTATGACGAGATGTACCGTGCAGTCGCTTTCTTTGCTTTCAAATACGGCAGGATCGAAGGTTTGGAGAGCAATAATGAGTACTGGCTGG
>CAMMZE010000043.1 GCA_946529195.1 uncultured Lachnospiraceae bacterium | reverse complement strand
CCTTTTGATCGAGCGCGTTTTCGGCTATCATGAGGCAGGCAGCATCGCAGTCATCCGGAAATACGGACAGCTCCTGGAAGAGAGATACCAAGAGGACGGAATCTACGTGAAAGCCCGGATTCCAAAAGAAATCTACGCGCAGATCGCCTTCTAAGGCGAGAGGGAGACAGGGGACGGTTCTCTGTCTCCCTCTCTACAGTATGAAAGAAGCCTGAAAAACCAGCAGAAACTGGTATTTCAGGCTTCTTTTTTACTACAAAATGAGGGAGACAGAGAACCGTCCCCTGTCTCCCATCCGCCTTAGTTCTGTTTTTCGGCCATCTTGGAAAGACGCATGGCCCTGACGGTGAGCGGAAGGCCAAAGAGGGTGATGAAACCGTCTGCGTCGTGATGGTCATAGAGGTCACCTGTTGTGAAGGATGCCAGGGACTCGCTGTAAAGGGAGTAGGGAGAAGTCTCGCCTGCTTTGGTGATATTGCCCTTGTAGAGCTTGAACTTCACTTCGCCGGTTACGTACTGCTGGGTGGAGCGTACGAATGCAAGGATAGCATCACACAGAGGTGTGAACCATTTGCCCTCGTATACGACCTGGGCCAGCTTGTTGCCCATCTCGCGTTTTACTTCATAAACCGCACGGTCCAGGATCAGCTCTTCCAGCTGCTCATGCGCTGCCATCAGGATGGTGCCGCCCGGGGTCTCATAGATGCCGCGGGACTTCATGCCGACTACGCGGTTCTCTACGATATCAACAATACCGATACCGTGTTTGCAGCCCAGCTCATTGAGCTTGCGGATGATATCAGCCACCTTCATTTTCTGACCATTGACAGAGGTGGGAACGCCTGCCTCAAAGGTCATGGTAACGTATTCCGGTTCGTCGGGAGCTTCTTCCGGGAGAGTTGTAATCTTCAGCACATGTTTCAGGTTGGGCTCAAATGCGGGGTTTTCCAGCTCCAGGCCCTCTGTGCTGACATGCCAGAGATTGGCATCGCGGCTGTAGCTCTGGCTGACATCGAAGGGAAGATCGATTCCGTGAGCCTTGCAGTAGGCAAGCTCGTCATCCCTGGATTTGAGAGTCCAGACATCTGTCATACGCCAGGGGGCGATGATCTTGATATCGGGAGCCAGTGCCTTTACACTGAGCTCAAAACGGATCTGGTCGTTGCCCTTGCCGGTCGCGCCGTGGCAGATGGCGGTTGCGCCTTCCTTGCGGGCGATCTCTACCAGACGCTTGGAGATGGCAGGACGTGCCATAGCAGTTCCGAGGAGATATTTATTCTCATAGACAGCACCTGCCTGCACGCAGGGCACGATAAAATTCTCACTGAAATCATCTACAACATCTTCAATATATAATTTGGAGGCACCGCTCAGCCGGGCTCTTTCCTCCAGACCATCCAGCTCTTTGCCCTGGCCAACGTCAACACAGCAGCAGATGACTTCGTAACCGAAGTTTTCCTTGAGCCAGGGAATGATGGTCGTGGTATCCAGTCCGCCTGAATAAGCAAGTACAACTTTTTCTTTCATAATGAATGTTCCTCCTATTGTAATGAACTTGTTTTAGTATTATCTTATAAATGCTGCCCGTCTGCAAGACCAGAAACACCGCATCAGATTGCGGTGTTCTGCGGGCTGAGACAAATATACATCAGATACTCATAAAAAGCAAGGGTTTTATGCAAAAACCTGCATTTTCAATGAAAAACCTGTATATTTATAAATTTTATTGGTGATTTTTTTACTTTACTTCATACTTTTTTTGTATTAAGATAGGAGACATATGATAGTATACAGGGGGAATAGCATATGATCAAGGCTGGAATTATTGGTTCTACGGGATATGCAGGTGCGGAGATCGTCAGGATCCTGATGAGACATCCGGAGGCTGAAATCGTCTGGTTCGGTTCCAGATCGTACAAGGATATGCCGTATGCATCCGTTTTTAGAAATATGACGAATATTGTTGACGCAGACTGCATGGGAGAAAATATGGATGAGCTGGCAGATGCGGTGGATGTCATTTTTACCGCGACGCCCCAGGGACTCTGTGCATCTCTGGTCAATGAGGAGATCCTCAGCAAAGTAAAGATTATTGACCTGAGCGCGGATTTCCGCATCAAAGATGTTGCTGTTTATGAGAAGTGGTACGGGATCACGCATCCAAGTCCTTCCTATATTAATGAGGCTGTTTACGGACTCTGTGAGATCAACAGGAAAGATATCGCCGGCGCGAGACTGATCGCCAATCCCGGCTGTTATACCACTTGTTCCATCCTCAGCTCCTATCCGCTTGTCAAGGAAGGACTGATCAATCCCGACACATTGATCATCGACGCCAAGTCCGGCACTTCCGGCGCAGGCCGCGGGGCAAAGGTCGCCAACCTCTACTGCGAGGTCAATGAGAGCATCAAGGCTTACGGCGTGACCAGTCACAGACATACGCCTGAGATCGAGGAGCAGCTGGGCTATGCGGCCGGCAGGGAGATCCTGGTCAACTTTACGCCGCATCTGGTTCCTATGAACAGGGGGATCCTGGCAACTTCCTACGCATCCCTGATGCCCGGCGTGACGGCAGATCAGGTTCAGCAGGCCTATGAGAAATATTATGGAAATGAATACTTCATCCGTCTTCTTCCGCAGGGAGAACTGCCGGAGACCAGATGGGTGGAAGGCAGCAATTATGTGGATATCGGCTGGAAGATCGATCCCAGAACCAACCGGATCGTGCTTCTCGGTGCACTTGACAATCTGGTCAAGGGAGCTGCCGGACAGGCTGTCCAGAATATGAATATTCTGTTCGGACTGGATGAGAAGACAGGCATTGATTTTGTGCCTGTATTCCCGTAAACAGGAGGAATTCTTTTGAGTGACAATCAGGATATAGTGATTCGGACCATGCTGGTCTCAGACTACGATCAGGTGGCAAGGCTCTGGACATCGATCAGCGGTTTCGCGATCCGGAGTCTGGATGATTCCAGAGAAGGCATCAGCCGCTTCCTGCAGCGCAATCCCAACACCAGTGTGGTAGCGGAAAAGGATGGAGAGATTGTCGGAACCATCCTTTGCGGACACGACGGACGTCAGGCATGTTTTTACCATGTCTGTGTGAAAAAGGAATACCGTATGCAGGGAATCGGTACCCGTATGGCGCAGGCGGCAACGCAGGCCCTGGCCACGGAGAAGATCAACAAGGCTTATCTGATCGCATTTAAGAAAAATGAAGCAGGCAATGCCTTCTGGAAGAGCGTCGGCTGGGATTTCCGGGATGACCGCAATTATTATGAATTCGTATTAAATAAAGAGAACCAGATCACTTTTAATGACTAAAAGAAGATTTGTGTGCTTTATACAGATAGGAGTGTAGGGTATATGCAGTATATAGATGGCGGCGTGACAGCGGCAAAAGGCTTTTTTGCATCTTCCGCGGCAGCAGGGATCAAGTATCAGGGACGCACAGACATGGCGATGGTCTACAGTGACACGCCTTGCGCGGCGGCCGGAACCTTTACGACCAATATTGTCAAGGCAGCCCCGGTCAAGTGGGATATGCAGGTGGTAAAGGAGTCTGCCTTTGCCCAGGCAGTGATCTGCAACAGCGGCATTGCCAATGCCTGTACCGGCGTACGCGGCTATGAGTGCTGCCGGGAGAGCGCCCAGGCAGTTTCCGGTCTGCTGAATATTCCGGCGGACGCAGTTCTGATCGCTTCTACAGGCGTCATCGGCATGCAGATCCCGACAGAGAGGATTGCCGCAGGTGCAGAGAAACTGGTGCCCGCTCTGGAGCACAGCATAGAGGCAGGCCATGCAGCAGCCAAAGCCATCATGACAACAGATACCCGGCCGAAGGAAGTGGCAGTGTCCTTTACCATCGGCGGGAAAGAAGCCGTGATCGGCGGCATGTGCAAAGGCTCCGGCATGATCCATCCCAATATGTGCACCATGCTTGGTTTCCTCACAACAGACGCCGCGATCAGCAAAGAACTTCTGCAGGAAGCCCTCCGTGAAGATATCAAAGACACCTTCAATATGGTTTCTGTAGATGGAGATACTTCTACCAATGATACCGTGCTTCTGCTGGCAAACGGACAGGCAGGCAATGATCCGATCTGCGAGAAGAATGAAGATTACCAGGCATTCTGCCAGGCTCTGCATGCAGTCAATGTCTGTCTCTGCAGAAAGATCGCAGGAGACGGGGAAGGCGCTACCGCCCTTTTTGAAGTAAAGATCAAAGGAGCAGAGTCCAAAGAGCAGGCAGTTACCCTGGCCAAGTCGGTTGTCACTTCCAATCTGGTGAAGACTGCTATTTGCGGTCATGATGCCAACTGGGGCCGTATCCTCTGCGCTATGGGCTATTCCGGAGCGCAGTTTGACCCGGAAATTGTGGATCTCTTCTTTGAAAGTGAAGCCGGCAGGATTCAGATCATGAAGGATGGCGTGGCAGCGGATTATAGTGAAGAAGAGGCAACAAAGATCCTTTCCGCACCGGAGGTAACAGCAGAGGCTGATCTCAAGCTGGGAACAGAAGAAGCGACAGCCTGGGGTTGTGACCTGACCAAAGAATACATCAGCATCAATGCTGATTACAGATCATAAGGAGAAGCAGAACATGGAAAAAGAAATGCAGGAGGTTCTGGATAAGGCCCAGGTCCTTGTCGAGGCACTCCCTTATATACAGCGTTTTAACCGTAAGGTCATCGTTATCAAGTACGGCGGCAGCGCCATGATGAACGAAGAACTGCAGAAAAATGTCATTGCAGATGCCGTTCTTCTGAAACTGGTAGGATTCAAGCCGATTATTGTACATGGCGGCGGCAAGGAAATCAGCCGCTGGGTCAGCAAGGTGGGCATGGAGCCCCGCTTTGTCAATGGCCTTCGTGTGACCGATGAGGACACCATGGAAATCGTGGAGATGGTCCTGAACAAGGTCAATAAAAATCTGGTCCGCATGGTGCAGGAGCTGGGGGTCAAGGCAGTTGGCATCAGCGGCAAGGACGGAGGCCTGCTGACTGCGGAAAAGAAGTATTCCGAAGGAGAAGATATCGGCTTTGTCGGTGAGATTACCCATGTAGAACCCAAGATTCTGCAGGATCTGATCAAAGACGACTTCCTGCCGATCGTATGCCCGGTTGGTATGGATGCGGATTTCAATACCTATAACATTAATGCAGATGATGCGGCCTATGAGATCGCCAAGGCGATGAAGGCAGAGAAGCTGGCCTTCTTGTCAGATATCGACGGTGTCTACAAGGATCCTGCAGATCCTGCTACGCAGATTACCCGCATGAATATTTCAAGGGCAAAGAGACTGATCGATCACGGACATATCGGCGGCGGCATGCTGCCCAAGCTGACCAATTGTATCAACGCGATCGAGAACGGCGTTTCCCGCGTGCATATCCTGGATGGCAGGATTCCGCACAGCCTGCTTCTGGAGATTTATACAGATCACGGCTGCGGTACAGCAATCATCGGAGACGAGGAAGAAGACGAGTAATATTTAGTTTCAAGAGAAGGCAGGGGGATTTTTCATGAGTACCAATCAGCAGGTTATCGATTATGCCGAGCAGGCAATCATTCATACTTATAACCGTTTTCCGGTAGCGCTGGATCACGGTGACGGGGTTTATCTGTATGACGTAGAAGGCAAGAAGTATCTGGATTTTGCAGCAGGTATCGCAGTATGTGCTTTCGGCTACAATGTGCCTGAGTTCAATCAGGCGCTCAAGGACCAGATCGACAAAATGATCCATGTTTCCAACCTCTACTATACCGAGCCTATGGCAAAGGCTGCAAACCGTCTTGTGGAAGCGACCGGCCTGAAGAAGGTCTTTTTCACCAACAGCGGTACCGAGGCCATTGAAGGCGCATTAAAGCTGGCCAGAAAATATGCATATACCAGGGATAATTCCAGTACAGACCACGAGATCATTGCCATGCATCATTCCTTCCACGGACGCAGCATGGGCGCTCTGTCCGTAACCGGAAACGATCATTATCAGGAGGCTTTCAGACCGCTGATTGACAAGATTGTGTTCGCAGAGTTCAACAATCTGGAAGATGTGAAGAGCAAGGTCAATGACAAGACCTGCGCAATTCTCCTGGAAACGATCCAGGGCGAGGGCGGCATCTATCCGGCAAGCGAAGAGTTTATCAAAGGCATCCGCGCGCTTTGCGATGAAAAGGATATCCTGCTCATTCTGGATGAGATTCAGTGCGGTATGGGCCGGTCAGGCAAAATGTTCGCTTATGAGCATTTTGGCATCAAGCCGGATATCGTGACAGTGGCCAAGGCACTTGGCTGCGGCGTGCCGGTCGGTGCGTTTGTAGCAGGAGAAAAGGCAGAAAAGTCTCTGGTACCCGGTGATCACGGTTCCACTTACGGCGGCAATCCTCTGGCGACTGCGGCAGCCAATGCGGTTTTTGACCTCTTTGAGAAGAAGAATATTCTGGAAAATGTCAACAGGGTCGGCGCCTATCTTGAGCAGCAGCTGCTGGCACTGAAGGAAAAATACAGCTTTATCATTGATGCCCGCGGCATGGGTCTGATCCGGGGAATCGAGTTTACCTGTCCGGTTGGTGAGATTGTCAGCAAGTGCATTGCAAACGGTCTTCTGGTAATCTCTGCAGAGGCAAATACCATCCGCTTCGTACCGCCGCTTGTGATCACGGAAGAGAACGTAGACGAAATGATCAGCATTCTGGACGGCGTACTGGCTCAGGTGCAGGCATAGGAACAGCTTATGAAGTTTGACAGCTTGATTTTCGATCTGGACGGGACTCTTTGGGATTCGACAGACGGGATTGTTGCCACCTGGAATGAGATACTGAAGGATTACCCGGAGATAGACAAGGTGGTCACAGGGCAGGATCTTTCCTCTAATTTCGGCCTTCCTCTGACAAAGATTGCGGCCAACATGTTCCCGGATCTGCCGGAAGCAAAGCGCATGGCTCTCATGGATCAGTGCGGCCGGCAGGAAAATATTTATCTGGCGGCGCATGGCGGCAGGCTTTTTGAGGGCGAATACCAGACGCTGGATATCCTTGCAGCCAATTACAAACTCTTTATTGTCAGCAACTGTCAGGTGGGATACATCGATAGTTTCTATACCGGCAACGGCACCGGATCCTGGTTTACAGACCAGGAGTGCGCGGAAGCGACCGGCCTTTCCAAAGGACAGAATATCCGCCTCATCATGGAGCGCAATCAGCTGCAAAGCGCAGTATATATCGGTGATACCCAGGGGGATGCGGACGCGGCCAGAGAAGCCGGGGTGCCCTTTATCTATGCGGCCTACGGATTCGGTCAGGTGGACGGATATGACGGAAGGCTTGAGCAGTTCAAGGAGCTGCCCCGTCTGCTGCAAGAAATGGAATAGTAAAAAAAGAACCTCAGCCTATTGTCAGGCAGAGGTTCTTTTGTGTTATCACAGATTTCTTTACACGTTGAAACGGAAGAGGATGACATCGCCGTCTTTGACGACATATTCCTTACCCTCGATGCGGACCAGACCTTTCTCTTTGGCTGCAGCCATAGAACCATTGGCGATCAGATCATCGTAGGCGATGACCTCCGCTTTGATGAAACCGCGCTCAAAGTCAGAATGGATCTTACCGGCAGCCTGAGGGGCCTTGGTACCTTCTTTGATGGTCCAGGCCTTGGACTCCATGGGACCGGCGGTCAGGAAGCTGATCAGGC
>CAMMZE010000042.1 GCA_946529195.1 uncultured Lachnospiraceae bacterium | reverse complement strand
TCACAGATCTCATCAGAGCTCATGTCAGCTGTCACACCGCTCTTCTGAATTGCTGCATAGAGTGCATATACGCAGTCATACGCATCTGCTGCGAACTGGATCGGAGTCTCGCCATATTTTTCCTCATACTTTGTAACAAAGTTCTTGGTAAGATCATCTTCTGCAGTAGCTACGAAAGGTGTCAGGAGCATAACGCCCTCTGCAAGTTCCTTGTTGAAGCCTTCCATATCAAGGATACCGTCCATACCATCAACGCCGAAGAACTTGGGAGTGTAACCCATCTTGTTTGCCTGGTCAAGGATCAGAGAAGCGGGCTGATAGTACATCGGCAGGAAGATCAGGTCTGCGCCTGCGTTCTTAGCTTCATTTACCTGTGTAGAGAAGTCTGTTGCATTGTCATCTGTAAAGGATGACTCAGAAACTACGTTGAGGCCAAGTGTCTCTGCCTCAGTCATGAATTTCTGATAGATACCTGTGGAATAAGCATCTGCTACATTATAGATAACAGCGATCTTCTCGCCGAGCTTCTGCTCATAGATGTACTTTGCGGAAGCAGTTCCCTGGTTGGGGTCTGTGAAGCACATCTGGAATACATTGTCCTTGCCCTCTGTTACAGTAGGGGAAGAAGCGGACGGTGTGATCTCAAACATGCGGTCCCCGTTGGTCTCTGCTGCTACTGCGATACAGGGAGTTGTCGTCGTGGTGCCGACCAGCATCTGCATGCCCCAGTCCTTGAGGTTATTATAAGCATTGACAGAAGTCTCAGCATCATGCACGTCATCCTGAGAGTTCAGTTCAAACTGGATGTCGCCGCCGAGCGCGTTGATCTCTTCTACAGCGATTGCTGCGCCATGATCAGTTGCAATACCGTAAAGGGAAGCTGCACCGGTAAGAGGGCCGATATGACCGATCTTGAATGTACCGCCTGCTGCGCCGCCTTCCTCTGCCGCTGCTGCCTCTGTGGCCTTCTCTGTCTGTTTGTCACTGCCGCCGGATGAAGATCCGCCGCATGCTGCCAGTGCGAATGCCATGCATCCTGCCATAACAAGCGCCATCATCTTTTTCATTTTCTTCATTTCCTTTCCTCCATTTCCCTTGTTCCGGCAGCGCATCCGGCGCTGCTTTTACTTTAGTGCTCTGCACTTCGAAAATTAAATTCGTTATATCATATTGAAGGCACATCGTCAAGACTGCGCCAGTAAAATGTCACACAATTCATATCATTTTCTACATGCGCCGGTTTCGGAAATAGCGGAGCACCAGATAGGCAGAAATAATGATGGCCAGGAAGTATCCGCTTGCCCCGAGAAGGGGGATTCCAAAGACTTTTGGCCACATATCTGTCATGCAGATGATACTGGAACTGATCAGGAGGGCCGCCAGACAAAGTCCGATGACGATGTTGCGCACCAGGTGGCGCAAAAGAGCAGACAGTTCATCGGAGGAATGGAGGTCCAGGTTGATCCTGGTCTGCCCTTTCTGATAGCCTCGAAGAATCTTGGCTGTCAGTGTCGGCAGGCTCATCAGATCTTTTGCCGCCCGGTAGGATCCGATCATATTCGCCTTCAGCTCTGACCGCCAGTTTTCTATATTATAGAAATCATCGCGCATACGGGCAGCCGCGATCTCAACGATACTGATCTCCGGACTGATTTCCGCCAGAACCCCTTCCACCTGGGTCAGGCCCCGCACCAGCAGGGTCATACCGTGCGGCATGGCCATATGATTCTTTTTCATGATCTCCATCAGTTCCATCAGGATCTTGGCAATGTCGATATCCTTCATCTCCATCTTGCCGTACTGGGCCATAAACATGCCCAGGTCGTCATACAGACGTGCCGGATCCGGCTTGCCCCGGAACTGACCGATTGCCATAACAGCATCCTGGATCTCACTGATATCACCGGTGGCGATGCCCTCGACCGCCTGCTTGAGCAGGGTCCTGTCATGCTCGCTCATCCGTCCCATCATACCCATATCGATCCAGACGATCTTGCCGTCCCGGATCCGCAGATTGCCGGGATGGGGATCCGCGTGGAAAAAGCCGTCATCCAGAACCTGATGAATATAATTGTCGACAAATTTCGTACCGATCTCATTCAGATCATAACCGTTTTCCAGGAGCTTTTCCTTGTCATCGATCTCAATGCCATCGATATATTCCATGACAAGAACACGCCCTGTCGTATAACCTCTGTATAAAACGGGCGTGGCAAAATACTCGATATCACGGTTGAAGCGGGCGAACTCTTCCATGCTGTCCGCTTCTTTCATAAAATTCATCTCTTCCTGGGTGACAACCCAAAGCTCATCCAGGATCATGTCCAGATCTACGACGCCGGACAGCCGCCGGGTCGGCATCAGGCGGACTGCCTTGTGCATGAGGCCGATATCGCGCTTCATCACATCGTAGATGCCCTTGCGCTGAACCTTGATCACGACATTTTCTCCCGTGATCAGCTTTGCCCGGTGCACCTGGGCGATCGAGGCCGATCCCAGGCACTCCTTCTCGATACTCTCAAACACCTCATCCCATGGCTGCTTGTAAGAGGTCTCGATGACCTCGATCACCTCTTCAAAAGGCATGGGCGGCACATCCGACCGGAGCTTCATCAGCTCATCGCAGTAGGCCTGCGGGAGAATGTCCGAACGTGTGGACATAATCTGTCCCAGCTTAATATAAGTCGGACCCAGATCCTCCAGGATCAGGCGAAGCTTTTCCGGGGTCATGCCCCTTACCACTTCGTGTCTTGTGAGGATCCGGGTGATCTCGATCAGCCTTGAGCCGTTCTTTTCCGAAAGCCCGCGGCTATTTTCACTTTCACTCATGAGTTCTTATCAATTGTCCTCTGCAGCATCTGCTGCTTCTTCTACTGTTTCCTTTACTTCCTCTGCTGCCTCTTCCACAGTATCAGCAGCGTCCTGGACTGCTTTCTCCACAACCTCTTCCTTCCCGGTCACTTTCTTTACAACATCTTCAGCCAGGTCAGAAGCCATGTCTACGGCATCCTTTACAGCATCCTTTACAACATCGCCCGCGTCACTGACCGGCCCTTTCAGATTGTCCAGTACGGACTTGAGCTGGTCAATCTGATCAGATGTCATGTCATTGATGATATCCATGACAGCTTTTCTGTCATTCTTCAGTGCCTCTGCCCGCTCTTTTGTGCTGGTCTTAGCGCTTTCTCTGGCGTCTTTTACCTTTTCCTTTACATCATGACGCAGTTCTTTATTAAGGACCTTGCCCTGCTCTACAGTCAGCTCTCCCTTTTTCACAAGGTCATCCACAACCTCCTGCGCCTTTTCTCCTGTAAGTGCGACAGCGCCGATGCCTGCCAGCAAGATTTTCTTTAACCCGTCACCGATTCTTTCCATGTGGTACCTCCTGTTTTTTTATTATGAAATAGCAAAAATCTTCGGCAGAAAGATGATCAGTCCGATCACCGCAGCCATGATGGCGGAGATCAGTACGGCACCCGCCGCTGTATCCTTTGCCTTTTTTGCCAGGGGCCGGTACTCCTCTGTGACCAGATCTACCACAGCCTCCAGGGCAGTATTTACCATTTCAAGCGACATGATCAGTCCAAACAGAATCAGGCAGATCATCCACTCTGTCAGTGAGATGCGCAGCAGTGTACCAGCCGCTGTCACCAGAATGGCTGCTGTCAGATGGATCCTCATATTGCGCTCCTGCCGGATGCAGGTCCATATGCCTGCAAATGCATAACCGAAGCTTTTCGTTAAAGGTGTTTTCCGATTCTCTGACATTTTGACCGCCCGCCTTCTGTTAAAACTCTGCCCTTATTATACACCCACCGGACTGCCTTGTCTATGCTGCCAGATTATGAAAACTTCCTTTCCTAATTCTAAAAAAAATGATAAAATATTTCTCAGGAAGGAGGATGAGTATATGGAACTGAAAATGGATCTGGCACAAAAACAGATCATTACCCAGCAGATGATCCAGTCTATGGAAATTCTGCAGATGAGTACCCAGGAGCTGGATACCTATCTGGAGAAGCTGTCGCAGGAAAACCCTGTCGTTGAGCTCTTGGAGCGGCCCCGTGATCCGGAGCCCCGCATTCAGGAAAAACTGCACCGCCAGTTGGAATGGCTCACCTCCACAGACAGGCAGAACAAGGCTTATTACCAGCAGGATGGATCGGAGCTTGATAATGAGAGCAATCTGCAGGATATCCGCAACAGCGGCGTCAGCCTGAGTGAATTTCTCCTGCCGCAGGTCATGAGCGAAAAGCAGCCTTACCGCAAGATTCTGGAGTATATCATTCTCTCTCTGGATTCCAACGGCTATTATCAGGATGAGCTTTCTGCCCTTGCCGCGCATTTTCATATCAGCGAGGAAGCTGCCGGGCAGTTTCTGACCAGGGTCCAGTCACTGGATCCGCCGGGCGTAGGTGCGCGCGATCTGCGGGAATGTCTGCTCCTGCAGCTTGACCGCAAGGAAGATGTCCTCCCCTGCACCCGTGCCATGATCGAGGATCACCTGGAGGATATCGCCCGCCAGCATCTGAAAAAGATCGCCGACAAGCTTCATATCTCTATGGAGGAGGTCAAGGCAGGCTGTGAAGAGATCCGGTCTCTGAATCCGCGTCCGGGCAATTCTTTCAATGACCGCGAAGCCCTTCGCTACATTACCCCTGACGCGATTGTTGTCCAGATGGGGGATCACTTTGAGATCATTCTGGATGAATACCAGCATCCCCGCTTCACCATCAGCAATTATTATCAGAAGCTGGCCCGCGAGGCCACCGATGATGAGACGAAAAAGTATCTGGCCCAGAAGCTCAAGGAAGCAAAAAATGCCGAAAACGGCATCACACTCCGCACTTCTACCCTGGCAAAGGTCATGCAGATCCTGGTGGACCGCCAGTATGATTTCTTCCTCAAAGGTCCCGGCCACAAGCGGCCTATGAAGCTGACAGACATTGCAGACCCGGCAGGCCTGCACGAGTCTACCGTCAGCCGGGCCCTGCGCAGCAAATACCTGCAGTGCTCCTGGGGCATCTACCCGCTCAACTATTTCCTGACCCACACAGCTGTATCCGGAGAAGACGGCGAGGATGACCAGACGGCAGAGCAGATCAAGCAGAAGCTGGCTCAGGTCGTTTCACAGGAAAACAAGAAAAAACCTCTCAGCGATGAAGGGATCCGCAAGGAACTGGAAAAGCTGGATGTCCATATTTCCCGAAGAACGGTAAACAAATACCGGCAGGAACTGGGCCTGCCGGATAAACAAGGAAGGAAAGAATGGTAGGGAGACAGGGGACGGTTCTTAAGTCTCCCCCCTCTACTTGATTTCATCGGTTTCTATGATAAACCGGACACTTCCGGTCCGGCCTTCTGCCAGTCCGGCAAAGTTGTCATAAGCAAGGTCTGCATTTCGCAGGCCTTTTATTTTTGCAATTTTTTCCCGCAGGCTGTCTCCGGCCATCTTTTCCAGTTCGGAAGCTGCCTCCTGATCAAATTCCTGCAGGCCGTCTGCCAGCTGGCCGATTCCGCTGAGCATGGAGGAGTAGCCCTCTGATAAGGACTGACCGCCGCTGCTGTAAGTCCCAAAGCCCTCGCTGAGCGCTGCCGCGCCTTCGCTGATCCCGGAAACGGCTTCGGTATAGGCTGACAGGCCTTCGGAAAGGGCGCTGCTCCCATTGGCCAGCCCGGAAACAGCTTCTTTCAGATTTCCGATGGCGGTCTGCAGCTGCCCCATCTGTGTCCCGAGGCCGGATATGCCCTGGGCTGCCCCGGAAAGGATCTCCAGCTGCTTTTGCATATCTGCGATTGTCGCAGAGATATCACCGGTCTCTGCCTGGATCTGCGGTATCTCAAGGGAAGGGATCGCATCCAGACTGGCTGCAGCTTTCTCTGCTGATGCAGTGATCTGCCCCTGGGCATCCTCGGTGATTCCGGACAGGTCGATGCCGGCCGCGGCTGCGCTTCTGGCACTTTCTGCCGCATTTTCAATGATTTCTTCTGAAAGGCCGCTGCCCTCCAGAGCCTGGCGGACCGCATCTGCCGCGGCGGAGCCTGCCTGGTCTCCCGCCTGCAGGGCTGCTGCCTGCTCCAGACCGGAAAGGTCCGTGCCTGTCAGGCCTGCCAGTGTTTCTTTGGCACTTAGCACGCTGCTGTCAACGCCGCTTTTGTATGTGGCGGCCTGGCCGGCAAAGTCTTTGAGCTGACTGGTCAGAGTCTGTACAGCCTGCAGCTGTGTCTGCAAGGTCTGCGCATCTGCGGCAAGAGCGCCTGCCGCATCGGTCACGGGAGCCATGTCGATATCAGCTCCGGAAAGATCGATCCCCGCAAGGGCTTCCTCAAGCTCTCCCAGCCCGCTGCTGACTGCTCCGGCACCGTCTGTCAGAGCGCTGCTCTGCCCGCTGAGCGTTTCCAGGCTCTGGGCCAGCTGGCTGATTCCCTCACCAATCTGTCCGCCGCCGCTGATGTACTGTGTCAGATAAGAGCCAAACTCCCCGGCGCCGTCATAGAGCTCTTTCCCGCCGTCTGCAAGCTTGCCAGTCGCATCCGACAGCTCATCCACATTCTCCGGAATGTCTTCCAGATCCTGCAGATCCTCTTCTTCCAGTTTCGAAAAGATTCCCCCGCTGATGACGGTTGCGGTAAAATCCAGCTTAAAATCCGTCACATCCGCCGTGATCTCCACATATTCCGGAATCTCGATCTCCTCAGTGGGTTCCCAGTCCTCCAGCTTCAGGCATTCCGACAGTCCAGGCATGGCTGTCCCGACCACGACCTGATTTCCTTCCATGGAAATCACACGGCCATTGTCTGCCTGAATGTTTGTAAAATTGTCTTCCGGCAGAAAGAGAATGGTGCAGGCTGCAAAGGGTACCGGTACAGTCACCGTCTCCTCTCCTGTTTTGATCTGCTCAGAAGTGGTATTCTCATAATCGATCCGCATACGAAGGGATCCGCTCTTTCCGGCAAGCTGGTCGGCTTTTATCTCTTTTCCGTCCAGATAATAAGTGATTGCAAGGGTAACCGGGAGCTTCTGCTCTGTCTTTCCCTTATAAGAAATATCTTCTCCGTGGTTTTCCCAGAGCAGCCTGTTCCCGTCCTGTGAGAATTCTTCATCTCCTTCTGTGTTTTTGATATCTTTCAGGACAGAATAATCTTCTATCTGCTTATTGCCGGCAGGATCCCGGTTTTTCAGGACCGTTTCCACACTCACATCATACACATTACCTGCGGCATCCGCTTTTGCATATACCATTTCTGACTTATCGGCATCCTCCGCAGAATTCTTTGCCTGACTGGATTTGTCTTTGGCAGTCTGACTTGCCTCTTCTTCCTGCCTTGCGGCTGAAGTTTCCTGCCCGGCGCTGCTGCCGGCTGCGGCCGCCTGCGAAGGAAACGATCCATTTATCATGATTCCTGCGATCAACACAACAGCTGCCAAAGCAGCCCCTGCTTTATGTTTGAAATTCTTTTTCATGCTGTCTTTTCCTTTCTGTTTGGCCTGCTCGCTCTATTCCACATTTTTAAGCGCCTCATCCATGGGTACCTTCCGGATCTTGCGGATCTCAAGCAGAGAAACAACAAAATATGATACTGCGCCAAGCGTAAATACCTTCATCATTGTCTTCCCGGAGATGTAGATCTCCATCCATCCTGTCATACCGGCCTCCATCACGATTTTCATCAGTATCTTAATGATGTAAAAGACCGGAGGAATCGTCAGTCCCATGCTGCACAGAA
>CAMMZE010000041.1 GCA_946529195.1 uncultured Lachnospiraceae bacterium | reverse complement strand
ACCATTTTGCAGAGGTGCCTGCATTTGCCAATGAAAACACCGTTGAGACCACCGGGGCGGGTGATACCTTCTGTGCCAACGTCCTTAATTATGTGCTGGAGCACGGATTGGATGCGCTGGATGACAAGGCGCTGACAGAGATGCTGCGCACTGCAAACGCTGCCGCCTCCATCGTGACAACCAGACTTGGGGCACTGCGCGTGATGCCCGCACCGGAAGAGATCCAGGCTTATATCAGAGAGTGCGGAAAATAAGTTCTGCCGTATCTCAGGCTTAGAATGCTGCGTATTCTCTGGGATGAAGGTTTTTTATACGTCTTCAAATACTTCGAGGCCTTTTCTGGCTTGCGGTCTGGAGTCTCCGTGGCGGACAAAGAGCATGGTGACGAATGCGATCGCGACAAAGAGGACCGCATAGGGGAAGAGGATGGTCATGCCCAGGCGGTCCATTAAGAGGCCTGAGAAGATGGGTGTGAAGATCTGGGCGGACATGGATGCTGTGTAGTAGATGCCTGTATATTTGCCGACATCTCCGCCGGAGCACATTTCCACGACCATCGGGAACGAATTTACATTTATTGTAGCCCAAGCGACTCCGGCAAGGGCGAAAAGCAGGTTCATGAGCAGGGCAGGACTTCCGGCCCGCATGAGGGAGGCGGCTCCGAAGGAGACGGCCAGCATGGCAACGCCTGCCAGAATACACTTTTTCCTGCCGACCCGGGAGGCGATGATGCCTACAGGAAGGTAGGAGATGATGGCGGCCAGCTGGGCGATGATCAGGGTCAGGTTGTAATCCTTATTTAAGATGGTCGAAGCATAGACGGAATACTTAGAGGTTACGGCGTTATAGCCCATGAACCAGAGGATGATCGAAGCCAGCAGGAAGAGAAGAGATCTTTTTTCGGCGGCGGTCAGTTTGCGGCTGCCGCTTTCTTCCTCTTCTTCTGTTTCGATGCCGTAAGAGCGGCTTTCCTCGTGCATTTGGCGGACAAGGGCAGGCTCACGGACGGTCAGCATAAATACAGCCAGGGCAGCCAGCATGATGCCTGCGATCACAGCAAAGTAGGCTGTATAGCTCATCATGGAATTGGCCACGGCGCCTGTTGCAAAGACCATGCCCAGGATCAGGACAAGAATACCGCCCACAGATCCCATCAGATTGATGACAGCATTTGCCTTGGAACGGAGTGGCTTGATGGTGACGTCAGGCATAAGGGCAACCGCGGGAGAGCGGAAGACGGACATGGAAACAAGGGTGATCAGGAGCAGGATGATAAAGAGGATGAGAGGCCCGGGATTCTGCCTGGTGACTGCATGTACATAGGCCTGGCGGGCAGGAACCACATAGTCGGAATAGTCAGGATCAGGCACGGTTTCCCCGGTTTGCGCCGTAATCGTAGTGCGGATCTGAGAAAACTCTTCCTCTGTAAAAAGCTCAGAAAGAATGAAGCTTTCGCCGCCGGGCGTCATGAGCAGGTCATCTGCTTCTTCTTCGTAGATAACCTGCAAAGCGGCAGGGTCATCTATGGCAGAGACGGCAGATATTTTATCCAGCTGCATGCGGTCAGCAGCAGAAAGAGAGAAAAAGGCTGCCGCGGCGACAATCGTTCCGATGAGAATGAATGGTGTGCGCCGGCCGAGGCGGCTTTTGCAGCGGTCTGAGATGGCGCCAAACAGAGGAAGCATAAAAAGGGCCAGGATATTGTCCAGTGCCATGATCAGTCCTGACCAGCGCTGCGGCAGCCCGAATTTGTTGGTCAGGATCAGAGGAATGGTATTGTCATAGGCCTGCCAGAAGGCACAGATCAGAAAAAAGGCAAATCCGACAAAAATAGTACGTTTGTAACTCAGCTTCATAGCGTTCTCCTTTTCTCCCGGAATGATCGAATATTCATACAACATTCTGTTTACATTATAATAGTCAGAGAAAAGAAAGACAAGTAGGGGAAATTTATGATTAACTCTTTTCGTTTGCCTATTTATGCGCTATAATGAAACTGGTAAAAAAGCATCACTAAAAAGGGGGTAATTCCAATGGGCTACAAAGAAATATATGAATCCTGGCTTGCAAATCCTTATTTTGATGAGGACACAAAGGCAGAGCTTCGTGCCATCGCTGATAACGAGGATGAGATCAAAGAAAGATTCTACATGGATCTGGAGTTTGGAACAGCCGGTCTCAGAGGTATCATCGGTGCCGGTATCAATCGTATGAATGTATATGTGGTACGCAGAGCGACTCAGGGCCTTGCAAATTACATCATCAAGCAGGGGGCGCAGAGCAAGGGCGTTGCCATTGCATTCGATTCCAGACGCATGTCTCCGGAGTTTGCAGACGAAGCCGCGCTGACTCTTGCCGCAAACGGGATCAAAGCCTATGTATTTGAATCTCTCCGTCCGACTCCTGAGCTTTCTTTTGCAGTCAGAGAGCTGGGATGCACGGCAGGCATTAATGTGACCGCCAGTCACAACCCGCCTGAATATAACGGATATAAAGTATACTGGGAGGACGGCGCCCAGATCACACCGCCCCATGACAGCGGTATCATGGCTGAGGTAAAGGCAGTCACTGATTGGGCAAAAGTCTATACCATGGATAAGGCAGAGGCCGTAGAAAAGGGTCTCTACCAGGTAATCGGAAAAGATGTAGATGATCTGTATATGGCACAGCTTAAGAAACAGGTAAAAAATCCTGACCTGATTAAAGAGTATGCCGATCAGATCAAGATTGTCTATACACCGCTTCACGGCACAGGAAATCTTCCTGCAAGAAGAATCCTTGCTGAGTTGGGATTCACCCAGGTACATGTAGTACCCGAGCAGGAACTGCCGGACGGCAATTTCCCGACCGTCAGCTACCCGAATCCGGAAGCAGATGAAGCATTTGAACTTGGCCTGAAGCTTGCCCGCGAGCTGGATGCGGATCTGGTACTTGCGACCGATCCGGACGCAGACCGCCTGGGCTGCAGAGTCAAGGACAGCAACGGCCAGTATCACACACTGACCGGAAATATGTCCGGATGCCTTCTTGCTGAGTATACCATCAGCCAGATTGCCGAAAAGCAGGGACTTCCCGCTGACGGCGTTCTGATCAAAACCATCGTAACGACCAATATGGCGCGTGCGATCGCAAAAGGCTACGGCATTGATCTTGTAGAGTGTCTGACAGGATTTAAGTACATCGGACAGCAGATTCTGAAGTTTGAAAATACAGGAAAAGGGACATATCTCTTCGGTTTCGAAGAGAGTTATGGATGCCTGATCGGCACATATGCCCGTGATAAGGATGCAATCGTAGCTGTGATGGCGCTTTGCGAAGCAGCTGCCTACTACAAGTCCAAGGGCATGAATCTGTGGGATGCTATGCTTGCCATGTATGAGAAGTATGGATACTACAAGGATGATATCAAGTCCATTTCCCTGTCTGGTATCGAGGGTCAGGAAAAGATCCGGAATATCATGGAGACACTGAGACAGAATCCTCCGGCCGAAATCGGCGGGTATAAGGTCCTGTCAGTTAGAGATTACAAAAAAGACACTATCGTGGACACGGCGACGGGAGAGACCAGACCGACAGGCCTGCCCGCTTCCAATGTGCTGTATTACGATATGGAAGACGACGCATGGATCTGCGTCAGACCATCTGGCACAGAACCGAAGGTGAAGTTCTATTACGGTATTAAGGGAAGCTCCCTGGAGGATGCGGACAAGAAGTCTGCAGACCTGGGCGGAGCAGTTCTGGCCATGATTGACAAAATGTTGTAAAAGATAATCTCAACATTCTAGCCGGGCACCGGCAGCATTGCTTCAAGAATGCCGCCAATGGTGCCCGGTTTTATTGTGTAGATGCCCTCGTCATTTTTCTCAATCTGCACAGTTACCAGCTGCGGATCCCCGTATTCCGGAGAGGAAAGATAGGTCCCGAGCAGTCCGAGTACGCTGTCCAGATATTTATCGGTATACTCCTCCGAAGAGAGGGAAGCGTACTGAAATTCTTCATTGGCTGCGCTGAACTTGTCTGCACAGGCTTTGATTTCCTCCGTGTGTGCAGTCAGGATCGTGCACGGGCGGAAACTGACAGTGAGCTCATCTTCAGATTTGTCGGAAGATGCCACTTCATAGCTGGCGGATTCATAGATCATCTTGACAAAATTGAAATAGCGTTTTTGCATCTCGGCAGAACAGCCTTCCCCGCCAAGCCAGGCCAGAATCCTGTCAGTCTGGATTTCCAGAATAGTTCTCTGTTCAGCGGCCAGGTCGGAATTGGACTGGCCGGTCAATTTCGAATACTCGGTATAGTCACCGCGGCAGACAGTGTCCAGGGCAGAGGCGACATACCGGTCTTTCTGAATCTGGCAGCCTGAAAGAAGACACAGGCAAAGGACAAGGCAAAGAATGTTTCTGATATATTTCATTGAAAAATCTCCTGATGACTTACATGTGATCTGAACCGGCATGACCGGCGCAAAATACATTGTAACACAATTTGTATGGTAAAAGAGAACAGTAAAAATCAGCAGGAAGCATAAATAATATTGACGAAGTGCACAAAAAGATCTGGGCTAGTCGCTTTTAAAGGTAAAAAATATAGAAAAACGAATACAAAAGCTGTGCAATTTGACTTTTTCATCAAAAATTGATATAATAAGCATCACAAGGGGATGAGTTGTAATAACTCTTTTTTGATGAAAGAGGTGTATGAAGTTGCAGAGAACAGATGTAGCAGGAGTTAAAAAAGCAGTAGACGCCAACCGCGGCCGCAGAGTACGTGTCAAAGCAAACAAAGGCCGTCATAAGTTTTCCATTGCAGAAGGCGTGATCTGTGAAAGCTATCCGAATATCTTTACAGTCAGGCTCAATGCGAAGGGAAATCTTGCAGAGCGCATGGTCTCCTATAGTTATATCGATGTGCTGACAAACGATGTTCAGATCGTTCTTTGTAAGTAGGATTTCTATAATCCGGATAAAAACAGCTGTCAGATAGCGGGACAGAGAGCTTCCGTTTGATGACAGCTGTTTTTATTGCTTTACAGGAAATTGCGATCAATTTCCTGTAAAGCAATAAACGCTCCGCGAGGATGCGCAGGTGCGCGTACAAGGAATTATGTCGGTAAACCGACCGCGCACCGCGCGAGAGTTTCGCAAGCGAAACTCTTTTTTATTTAAATTGTACTTGAAAAAAACAATCAGAATGTGGTATTGTATACAAGAGACATAATACAAACAGGGAGGAAGACAAGATGGACAGTATAAGCCTGCGCGCATGCGCAAAAATCAATCTGGGGCTGGATGTGGTCCGGCGCAGACCGGACGGATACCATGATGTCCGGATGATCATGCAGATGCTTGATTTGTGTGATCAGGTAGTCGTGACCAGGAAAAAGGAGCCCGGTATCAGTCTTTACTGTGATCTGCCGGAACTTCCCTGTGACGAGAGCAACATTGCCTGGCGGGCAGCAAAACTGATGACAGACCGGTTCGGCCTTGAGGATGGAGTGACTATCAGGATTGAAAAGCATATTCCTCTGGCAGCCGGCATGGCAGGCGGCAGTACAGACTGCGCAGCTGTGCTGGAAGGGATGAACGAGGTCTTTGATCTGGGGCTTGATCTGGAAGAGCTGATGAAGATCGGGGTAAAGCTGGGTGCAGATGTGCCTTTTTGCCTGATGAAAGGGACAGCTCTTTCTGAAGGAATCGGGGAGATTCTATCCCCGCTTCCGGGAATGCCGGATATACCTGTGCTGATCGCGAAACCACCCGCGGGAGTATCCACGAAATATGTCTATGAGCATCTGCGGCTGGACGAAAGCACGGATCATCCGGATATTGACGGGATGGCACAAGCACTGGTCAATCAGGATGTCAGCGGGATTGCAGCCAGACTGGGAAATGTGCTTGAGAGTGTTACGATTCCGGCAGTGCCGGAAGTCGCACAGATCAAAGAGGTCATGTGCGGCGAGGGGGCTCTTGGCGCTCTGATGAGCGGAAGCGGTCCTACTGTCTTTGGCCTGTTTGAGAAAACAGAGCAGGCAGCAAGAGCGATGGGGGCATTGAAAGACAGATTTCCTGACGCGGTGATCTGTCTGACAAAACCGGACAACCGATAAGAGAAGGGGATTGAACATGCAGGATTTTGAAATGAAGATTAATGAATATCTCCCGCTGCGGGATGTAGTGTTTAATACGCTGAGAAGTGCAATCCTGACAGGAAAACTGGAGCCTGGTGAGAGACTGATGGAGATTGCACTGGCAAATAAACTGGGCGTAAGCAGAACCCCGATCCGTGAGGCTATCCGCAAACTGGAGCTGGAAGGCCTCGTGATCATGACGCCGCGTAAAGGCGCGGAAGTAGCCAGAATTACGGAGAAAGATCTGCAGGATGTTCTGGAAGTCAGAGAATCTCTGGAGAACCTGGCAACAGAACTTGCCTGTGAGAGAATCACCGGCGAGGAAATAGAGGATCTGAAGATTAAAAATGAAGCATTCAGGGAAGCTGTTGAGAAAGGAAAGGCAGATTTCTCTGAACTTGCCGAACTTGATGTTGCTTTTCATGATGTGATCTTTAATGCTTCTAAGAATAGCCGCCTGATCCAGATCCTGAGCAATCTGCGCGAACAGATGTACCGCTACAGACTGGAATATCTGAAAAATCCGGAGTACTATGATCTGCTGGTCAAGGAACATGACCTGATTACAGACGCCGTGATCAATAAAGACAAGGATAAGGTCAGAAATGTCATGGACCGTCATATTACACACCAGAGAGATGCGGTGCTGACAACGATTCGCAGACAGGAAGCAGAGAGGACAAAAAAGCTGTGAGCAAGCCGCAGAAAGCAGAAGGAGAGAAGGTCACGCTCCGGATCAGGGTAAAGCAGCATGATCTTGGGGAAGACTGTGTGACTGAGACGATTACTTCTGCCAGATTGTCGGAGAAAAATGGAAAGGTCTACCTGATTTACCGGGAATCCAATCCGGAAGAAGGGGAGATGGCCTGTGTGATCAAAGCCGGAAGGGACCGCCTGGACATTATCCGCCGCGGCAGCGGGGAGTACCATATGGTGCTTGCGGCAGGAATGAGAACAGCGGAAATGCGGCTTACTCCGGCAGGCCCTATGCTGATTGAAACAGAGACTACCGGATACCGGCTGGAGCAGGAAGAGGGAATGCTCAGAATTGAAGCAGAGTATGATCTCTTTCTGGAGAGAGAGTTTATTTCTTCCTGCAGGGCGCTGATTGAAGCGGTTTGTGAGGATGAAGATAGCAAAGGAGTACAGGCAGGTTGAAAGAAACTGGCGCAGTTCTTTTGTATAATTTCAGCGGAGAAAGAGATAGGGATATCATCTCCTTATGTGAAGCCTGCGGGCTGAAGGTGATCCATGTCTGTCCCGCGGACTACGGAGCACAGATCGGCTCTCTGTTTGAAAAAGAGAATCCGGACACGGATTTTAAGGCCTTTGATCAGCAGTTATTGCCATTTTCAGAAGAAATGATGGTAATTGCAACGGATGGGGACACGCTGGGAAGGCTTCTGCAGCTGTTTGGGGAAAAGGGAGTAAAGCCTGTTGCATTGAAGGCAATGCTGACAAGGACCAATGCTTCATGGACATCAGCAGACCTTTTTGAGCACTTAAAAGAAGAGCATGCGTGGATGGCGGCACGCCGGAAACAGATGACAGCAGGGGAGGAGAAGACAAATGAGTCATAAAATCATTACGATCAGCAGAGAATTCGGAAGCGGCGGTCTGGAGATCGCGACGAAACTGGCAGAAAAGC
>CAMMZE010000040.1 GCA_946529195.1 uncultured Lachnospiraceae bacterium | reverse complement strand
CCAACCAGCTCGCATTCTGCGATCGGGCGCTTTCTGTGCTCGATTACGATACCCTGATTCTCGATGGAGTTCCTCAGATTGAAGCTGGGAGTCTCAACCAGGTCAAGCAGAGCGATCTTGGGATTGTGAAGATCAAATACGCCAAGGGCGCGTACCATATTTCTGACTACCTGCTTACGCTGCTCTACAGAGGGCTTAACCAGCAGGGTAACATCGGAATAAGCGCAGATCTTCTCCTGCTCAGGAGCCTTCAGGAAAGTAACATGTGTCACGAGAGCTCCCTCACGGATCAGATGATTCATCCTGTTCAGAACGGGAAGAAGGAAGTCCTTTGTCTGGGTATTGCCGCGCATCAGGCAATTTGCCTTGCCGGCGTTGATCATCTCGATCGCGTACTGTACCGCATTGGTATCATCATTGATCGGCTGCAGGTCATACTCACGGTCTGCCAGACCGAGTCTCTTCAAAATCGCATGGATCTTTTCGTAGTTGCCGATCAGAATGGGCTTTACAAAACCATCTGCCTCTGCGTCAAAGATTGCCTTTAACATATTCTCAGAATCAGCACCTGCCAGGGCTACTCTGATGGGCTTGCTGACTGCCTTTGCCTTTTCTACCAGAGATTTAAACTCTTCAGCGTATACTTCACTCATATAAATGCCTCCTGAAAGCTTATTTTGATTTCAAAATCATTCCAGTTTATTATAATCCTTTTCCCCTGTATAAGACAAGAGAATATTTTCTGCAAGTGCAAAAAAGTAGCCATTTCTGACGGATTCCTTACTTTTTCTGGGGATTAGCTTATGTTATAATAGTCCTGTTTTTATGAAATCAAAAAATGGAAGGGATTTTTATGGAAAATCTAGTTTTTAGTCTGAACGCAACCGTCCCTGTTTTTTTACTAATGGTACTTGGCGTCTTTTTTCACAAGATTAACTGGATCGATGATATCTTTGCGTCAAAGATGAATCAGTTTGTCTTTCTGGTTCCGCTGCCGGTCATGGTCTTCCGCGAGCTTGCGGAGACAGACTTCGCCTCCTCCTGGGATCCGAAGTTCGTCATTTTCTGTTTCTTTGCAACGCTCGTGAGCATTCTGATCGCCTGGGGCCTTTCTTTGATTTTTGTAAAAGGGGCGCGCCGGGGCGAATTTATCCAGGCATCCTACCGGAGCAGCGCCGCCCTTCTGGGCATCGCCTTCATCTCCAGCATCTACGGCAACGCCGGCATGGCGCCTATGATGATGCTGGGAAGTGTCCCTCTCTACAATATCATGGCCGTTATCGTCCTCATCCTTTTTACCGATGCCGACCGCAAGCTGGACCGCACTACCATAAAACGGACTCTTTACGGGATCGCGACCAATCCGATCATCCTCAGCATTCTGTTTGGGCTTGTCTGGTCTCTCCTGCGTATCCCCATGCCCCCGATCCTGAATAAGACCCTGACCAATATCGGAAATCTGGCTTCTCCGCTTGGTCTGATGGCCATGGGCGCCAGCATCGACTTCAAAAAAGTCGGTGGCGAGCTAAAGCCCGCCCTGCTCGCAGCCTTTATGAAGCTGATCGGCCTGTGCTCGATTTTCCTTCCCATCGCAGTCGCACTGGGCTTTCGGAATGAAAAACTGGTCGCCATCCTGATCATGCTGGGCTCCGCCACAACCGTCAGCAGCTTTGTCATGGCCAGAAACATGGGCCACGAAGGAACCCTGACCTCCAACGCGGTCGTGATCACCACCATATGCAGCGCATTTACAGTCACCTTCTGGATCTACCTGCTCCGCAGTCTGGGCTTGATCTAGGGAGACAGGGGACGGTTCTCTGTCTCCCCCCTTTTTTCCATTCCGTTCGACAAAAAAAGCTCGAAAACCAGCATAAAACTGGCTTTTCGAGCTTTTTTTGAAGATGTATGACGACAGGGGGAGGGAGACAGAGAACCGTCCCCTGTCTCCCCTCAGCCGATGACCTGGGCAGCTTTTACGATCAGACCTTCGGCCTTGTCTTTGAGCACTTCTTCTTCGATGAATGCCTTGCCGAAATAGCGGATCACATCTTCTCTGGAGGCACCGAAATTTGCCTTGGCGATCTGGTCTGCGAATGCCCCGATTTCTTCCTCGCTGACGGTGAGGCCTTCTGCCTCTGCAACTGCGTTGAGCAGGAAGGAAGACCGAAGCTGTGAGATGGCCTGGGGCTCGATATTCTCTTTCATGATCGTCTCCGTGATTCCCAGCATGCGGATCAGCTCTTCTGCGGGCGTCTGCGGATCGATGCCGAAACGGTCTGCATAAGACTGCAGTACCTTTCCGATCTGATCCTGGATCATTTTTTCCGGAATGTCTACGCGCATATTGTCAATGGCCTGGGTCAGGACGGCATTGCCGAACCGTTCCTCTGCTTCTGCTGCATGACGGCCGGTCAGGGTCACGCGCAGGTCTGCCTTGTAGGCTTCCAGCGACTTAAATTTGCCGCCGGATGCATCTTTTGCAAATGCGTCGTCAATCTCCGGCTCCTGCGGGGCCATGATTTCGTGCAGGTGAACCTTAAATACTACCGGCTTCCCGGCCAGATCGGGTGTGTAATCCTCGGGGAAGGTGATATGGATATCCCGGTCCTCACCGGTCTGCATGCCTTCTACCTGCTCTTCAAAACCAGGGACAAAGGTACCTGTTCCCAGAACCAGGGAATAATGCTCGGCTTTTCCACCCTCAAAGCGCTCCCCGTCCAGATATCCGTCAAAATCGATATCCGTGGTGTCGCCCTTCTGTGCCGGCCGGTCTGTCACGGCCGCCATGCGGGTCTGGGCGATTTTCTTGCGGGCATTCTCAATCTCCAGTTCGATTTCTTCCTCAGTGACAGGCAGAATCTGCTTTTCTGCCCGAAGACCCTTGTACTGGCCCAGTTTTACCTGCGGATACAGCATGATCGCAAATGTCATGGAAGCACCGTCTTCCAGTGTGGCTGTCACATTGCTGACCGAGGGCTGACCTGCCGGTTTTACCCCAAGCTCCTCCAGCCCGTCCTGGTAGGCGCTCATAGCCAGACTGCTTAAAGTCTCCTGGAAAAAGGCCGTCTCCCCGTATTTCTCACGGTATGCTGCAAGGGGAGCCTGTCCGGCGTCGTAACCTTCCAGCTGATACTTTCCTTTATTATCCTCATAAGCCTGCTCTACCGCCGCGGCAAACTCCTCCGGCGGGATCACAACGGTAAAAATCGCTGTCTGTTCCTTTTTGCTGCTCTCTTTTATGTACATCTATACTCTCCTCCTGTCTTTATTCAGTCTGTAAAATAGTACCCCATTTCAGGCACCGGTTCAAGCTTCTTCTAGGATTCTGCAAGTGCCGCAAACATGGCCAGGGCATCCGGCAGAATCTCATCCGGAAAGCTGTACTGCTGCGTATGCAGCTGCGGGTATTCCTCCCCGTCTCCGATTCCGAAAAAGGCACCTCCAGCCTCTTCCAGATAATATCCGAAATCCTCCGACCAGCGCATGGGCTGCTTCAGGTCTATGACCGCATGGTCCGCCTGCAAGGCGGCCTCCCGCACTCGTAAAATGCCATAAGATGCATTTACGGTTGCCGGGAACCGCTCGATTTCCCGCGCCGACAGCTGCAGGCCATCCCCGTCAGCCAGCCGGTCTGCTTCCTCCCGGATTTCTGTCAGAAGACGGTCGAATTCTTCCGGATTCTCTCCTCTTACAGTCAATCTCAGCACGGCTTCCCCTGCAGATACCCCATAAGCGCTGCTTCCAATCTCTGCCCCGATCACAGTACAGAGCAGGACTCCTTCATGCGACATTTTCAGGCGCTCCCGAATCCAGAGGATCAGCTGCGCCACTGCCGCGGCAGGATTTTTCCCGTTTTCCGGATAAGCCGCGTGGGAGGGCTCTCCCGTCCAGGTCAGCTCCAGTCCCGTCGAAGCACAGGCAAATGTTCCCTCCCGCACCAGGACACTGCCTCTTGGAAAGCTTGGAATATTGTGAAATCCATAGATTTCCGCTATCCCCTCTTCCTTCAGCAGCTGGCGGCAGAGCTTTGCGCCTTCCCCGATTTCTTCTGCCGGTTGAAAGATCAGATAAACCGCCTTTTTGGGTCTGCAATCACTCAGCAAGGAGGCCAGACCGCAAAGAACCGCTGCATGCCCGTCATGACCACAGTAATGACCGGGTCTGCCGTCCTGGCCATTTACCGCATCAAAATCTGCCCGAAAAGCGATCTTTGGCGCCCCTGTCTCCTCTGTGCCGGGCCACTTTGCGTAAAACCAGGTCCCGCGGTCGGTCACCTGCAGCTGCGTCTCCTCCCGCAAATAGCGGAGGATCCGCTCTTTTGTTCTCTTCTCCTCAAAAGCAGGCTCCGGGCAGACATGAAGTTCTGCCCGCAGAGCCCGCATTTTCTCTGCATATTTTTGTAAATTCATTTTGCTATGTCTCGTTATTTCTCACACTGGCTGTCCGCCATGGTATTCCAGGCAAAGCATGGTCAGGTCATCAAACTGTTCCGCATGACCCACAAATTCATCCACAGCAGCCCGGACATTTTTCAGGAGCTGCTCCGGAGCAGCTTCCGGATCCGCATTCAGTACCTGCAGCATCCTGTCCGTGCCAAACAGATTGTTTTCATGATCCGTAGCCTCCGGAACGCCGTCTGTGTATACAAAAATCTTGCTGCCCGGCTCCAGCTGCACCTCATACTCCTTATATCGGACACCTTCAAATCCTCCGATTACAAAGCCATGCTTATCATTGTAAAGCTCGAAGGCTCCGTCCGGCTTTTTGATCACCGGATACTCATGTCCTGCATTGGATGCCGTCAGCTTTCCAGTCGACAGTTCCAGAATACCAAACCAGACTGTGACAAACATGTCCTCCCGGTTATTGGAGCAGATGGCCTCATTGGTCCGCGTCAGGGTCTCTGCCGCAGACTGGCCCATCATGGCACAGCTCTGCAAAATAATCTTGGATGCCATCATAAAGAGCGCCGCCGGAACACCTTTTCCGGAAACATCCGCGATCACGAGTGCCAGATGATCCTGATCAATCAGGAAGAAGTCGTAAAAATCGCCGCCGACTTCCTTGGCCGGTTCCATCACCGCAAAAATATCAATCTCCGGCCGGTCGGGGAAGGGTGGAAATACCGTCGGCAGAACGCCAGTCTGAATGCTGTTGGCCAGCGACATTTCCGCACTGATCCGCTCTTTTTCTGCCGTGATTGTCTGAATCCGCTCCAGATGCGAATCAATCTCCTCCGCCAGCGACATGACATCTGCCGATAGCTCTCCGATCTCATTCCGGGAACGCAGTTCTGAAAGATTCTGAACGACACTTCTGCTGTCCTTGGTCTGTGTATACTGGCGGATGTTTTTCTGCACCTTTTTCAGTGGGCCAATCAAAAAGAGATAGAGCAGGGAAAGACAGATCAGAGAGAGCACAATCTGGTTGAGGATGGCAAGCCTGGCTCCGGTTCTTGTCTTGGTTTCAATATCTGTCAGCAAGGCCGACAGATCATAGGTCAGGCCGATCATAACACTGTGGCCGTCAAATTCGCAGATCTGCGAATAATAGTCCAGATAATTGCCGGCATCCGCCAGATAACTGGAATTCTGTGTGGCGGCCTTCATGGCCTCCTGCTGGCTCTCCGTCACTTCAACAACATTTCCCAGCAGATAGACCTCCTCGTAGTGATTTCCCCGGACCGCACCGGGATCCGCCCCGCTGAAGAGGAAAAACTGATGGTCAAAGGGGTCCTCGGAAATCACGCAGAAAAGATAATCCACATGCCCTGTCTGTTTGATCTGATTGATCCGGGTGATCAGCCAGGAATAGGCAATCTCGGCATAGAGTTTCTGGTCTTCTTCCGGAAGTGCCGCAAGATTCTCTTCCTGCAGATATTTCAGCTGCAGCTGCGGCTGATGAGCGGAAAAAGTCCTGCACTTGGCCTCTGTCAGAGTCTGTGCCCCGTACTCTGCGTCATACTCAATCTCCATCGTATCCGGATGCGCATACCAGTAGCGGATCAGCCATTCATAGGCCGGATACTCCATCACTGCGCGCCTGGCTTGTTCAGTGATTTCTTCGGCACGAAGCTCCGACTGCTTTTTCACTGTATTATATGACAAGCCTGTTTCCGAAACATAAGTCAGAATACCTGTCACCACGATGCCGATCAGAAAGAAAGCGGCAACCTGCCAGATAATACTGATTTTCTTTGTCTTCACTAGCGCCTCCTGTTTTTACAATACGTCAGTCCCTGGCTGTAAATGCCTGAAGAAGCGCCTTTTACTGCTGCTTCGCCAGAAAATCTACATTTTTCTTTTCAATCTCGCTAAAACTGTTATTCACCTTTTCCATGTCGGTCTCGGTCGGCTGATACCAGTCAAAGCCCTTGAAATACTGCAGCAGTTCGCTGTCTTTGAACTGGTAGCCGTGCCGCGCGTAGATGGTGTTGATCGCCAGCTGGATATCATCATCGCTCATTCCCGCGATGTCTGAAGCAGTCAGTATTCTCTCTGAGCTTTCAGGAAGGATCCCCTGTCCGGAAGAATTGGCCGCGCTGCTGCCTTCCTCCGCCGGCATGACTGCATCTGCGCCAAAGGCTGCTTCCGATTCCGGATTGTACAGACCGTATACGGGGAGCTTTTCAGGGATTTCTGACCAGGCTCTCGGCATGCCGATGCTGTCAAGAAAACCTTTGGGAAGGTCTGCAGTCGGCGCACCGGGCAGATAGAGGATAAATTCGCTGGCAAAGCTTCCCTCCGGTCCGGATTCTCCTGCCATCATTCCGTAGGCACCTGCTGCGATGACACGGACGCCGTCGTCAATCCAGGTGGTACCCGGTTTCTTCTCATAAGAAAGGTTTTCCAGTTTCAGTCTGTAGCTGTACTCATCGATTTTTTCAGGTGCCTGGAAACGCCCCTCGAACTCACATTCATATCTGGTTCCGTTCGGGTAATCAGTCCCTCTGTCCCCCATGTCGCTGTCAAAATATTCTCCGGAGAAGCTTCCGTCCTCATCAATCTCCAGTTCCGTTGCCCAGCCGCCCGCTCCGCTGGCAAAGTAAAAGTCCTTGTCATCCAGTGCAGCAAAAAGGGTTCCGGCATCAATGCTCTTGCTCTCTGCCTCTCCTGCTTTTCCCTGCAGATAGGAAATGGCCTCGTCAAAAGTCATTTCGGCGGAATCCGCATGGTCTGCAGCTGCTTCCAGTTCTTCGTCATCCAGATTGCCCCGCAGGATTGCAAGAGCAAGGCCGTCAATCAGAGCAGCCTTCTGGCTCTCATATTGGTCCGCGGTTATTACCGCGTCCTCGGGCCCCGTGTATTCCTCTATTCTCGTCGTATAATCCTCATCGGGATAGGTATGCTTTTTCGCCTGCAGAGAAAGGATCATGTCGTCATCATCCTTCATCTGGAACTGCTCAAAAGTATTGGTCCAGTGTTCGTCTCCGGTACTGGTATAGGCCCAGAAAGAACCGTCCTTTTCCCGGAACAGGAGATAGCGGCTGCCGCCTGCCACGGCAACATCCCACATCTCATGATCATAGAGTTCCTCTGCCTCTTTCTCATCTGCTTCATAGGTATAAATGTGCAAGTCGGCAGCAAACATGGCTCTGTCTGGATCCTCCGACACTGCCGCATATATCAGCTCCGGAATCTCATCCCCGTTCACATCTGTGATGGCAACCGGCTTTCCCGCCTGTCCCCAGTCAGCCTGCCAGTTGTAGGCCCGGATCCGGCTCTCGTCCCTGCGCAGGATCTGCAGATAGGCATTCGCGATTTCCTCCTCCGAAGGCCCTGCCGGGGTCTCTGTCTCTGTCTGTGCAGGCTGTGTTTCCACAGCAGACTCCCCTGTCTGCTCTGCTTCCGTCTGGCTTTG